>JBQTKE010000187.1:0-5542 GCA_052386435.1 Myxococcaceae bacterium | reverse complement strand
CTGGAGAAGCCGAAGACGCCGAGCGCCCGATAATCATGGGCCCTGCCGACGCAGAGCTGATCGCTCGCGTCCTGGTGCGTGACGATCGACGCGCGTTTGAAACGCTGGTCCGTCGTCACCAGTCGTCCGTGCGGAGCTTTCTGCGGAGGCTCTGCGTGGGGCAGCACGCACTCGCGGATGATCTCGCGCAAGAGACGTTCGTGCGCGCGTATCAGAGCCTCGCGCAGTACCGCTCCGCGACGCGCTTCACCTCTTGGCTGCTGCGGATCGCTTACCGTGCCTTCCTCTCTGACCACAGGCTCAACGCGCGCAGATCCGAGCTAGGCCGCGCGGTTTCGGACGAGACACCAGCGACACTGCGCGCGTCTGACGCTAAGCACGACCTGTCACGTGCGTGGCAAACGTTGAGGACGGAAGAACAGGCCGCATTGGCGCTCACCTACGCGGAGGGCATGACCCACGAAGAAGCAGCAATGACCTTGGAGGCGCCCTTGGGCACGCTGAAGGCGCTGGTTCTTCGCGGGAAGGAAAAGCTGAGAGCACAGTTGAACCAGGACGCAGCAAGGAGTGAAGGATGACGCCGGACCAAGACCCTCTCGATTCGCTTCTCTCGAAAGCGGAGCCTTATGTGGACGACGTGGGTTTCACGGAGAACGTGATGGCGCGTCTTCCGGTAGCCAGCGAGCGCCGTCGGCTGCGCGTGCCGATCATCCTTGGGTTCACCGTACTCGCGTGCGCGCTCGGGCTCTGGTTGGTACCGGATGTCAGTCACGTCCTGGCTCTGAGCCGTCAGGGCGCGAACGCGGCGAAGAGCGATCTTCTGCCGTGGGCAACCCTCCTCGGAGGACTGCTGATCGCCGGGTTGAGCGCTCGCGCGGGCTCATCTCGCTTGCAGCGGTGAGCCCTGAGCGGCCAAATCGTCCCATCCGACCTCAAGGCCCGTCAGTCCGGCCGCCGCGCGGAGAGATCGGCGGCTGAGAGAGATTCGGACCAACTCTCTTTCCATCGACCGGCAGGTGCACTCCGTGATCGGATAGCGGCTGTCGTTAACAGGGGCCTGAATCTGCGGATGTTCGCGGGTTCGGGCTACGGCCTTCCTCTCCAGCCTCCCGTCGGAAACCAAATCAATCCTTCAGAACCAGCTCCACGCCTTCGTACGTGGGTGCGTCTCCGGTGGGATCGACCAGGAGCCAGCGCAAGAGACTCCGGTAGAAGCCGAACAGCGGCAGACGTGCGGAGACCTCGTCGCGGACGCGCTCGCGGGTTGCTTTGAAGCCTTGATGGCTCTCGCGGGTGAGGCGTTCGCGCTCGTGCAAGAAGTTGGAGAGCGTCTGAACCTGGATTTCGAACGTTCGGCCACCCCAGTGGACGACAGACTTGAGCGCGGACCAGCCGGACTGTTTTCGTGACGGCCGCTGCAAGTAATCCTTCAGTTCGACGTGCGTGAGCTTCTGGTGGGCCTCGTCTTCATGAACCTCGCGCGCACGCAGCTGCTCAGGGGTGAACGTGAGGCGGCTTAACTCTTCCTGCACTCGGTACGCATCTTCGTTGGTGCCCACGACGAGCTTGATGCCGAAAACGTCCTTCACGTACCGGCTCAGGTGCTGCAGCTGTTTGTCGCGCAGCACCAGCGCGTCGAGGTTGAAGATTTCATCCGCGACCTTGTTCCAGATCTCCTCCTCCGCCTTGATGCGCGTGAGGATCCGGTAGACAGAAAATTCGTTGGGGCCTTGAGGCTCGTACTCGACAACGTTGGAGACCAAGCCCACTCGACGCCAGCCACGCGTGTCGGCAATCGCCAGCCGCGCCAGCAACCGCGTGCCGAGATCGAGGTCCGTGCTGCTCGCGACTTCTTCTCGAGAGACGTCCGCGATCAGCGTGAACCGTTCGCGCGTCTTCTCCACTTCACCAATCACCACGCTGCGCAGGCTGTACTCGCCCACCAAGCGGTCCGAGAGCAGACCCGCGAGAAAGTGCAGCTCGCGTTCGCCGCGGCGGATCATCTCGCTGAACTCGGCGCGCGCTCGACTGACTTCGGTCCGAGAGAGCTCGATCCGTCCACCCGAGGTGCCTTGCTCCAGAGCGGCCCGGGCACGTTGCAACGCCACGACCAGGGCGTTCAGAGCGGGTGCCTGTGACACCATCCACAGCGGGGACTCGGAAGGCTCTGCGCCGTCAGTCTCGGGGGGAGGCATCTGCGACCGCACTATGCCACGAACGAGCGACCTGCAGGAGAGGAGCGGAGCCCGCCACAAAATCCCAGCGCCAAGAACAGCGCTACCGGCGAGCCGACAAATTTAGATCAGTGGAAACGCGCCGCGCGCGCGAAGACTTTGCCAATCCCATGCGCAAAGGCCTGTCGCTGGCGCCGCTGATTGGCGCCGTGCTGGCGAAGCACGGACTCTTGTTCAAGAACGGCTTTGCCCGGCTATGGTAATAAGCCAACCGTATGAACCGCTCTCTCATCGCCGCGTCGATCCTGCTTATCTCCGCCTGTGCTACCTCGAACCCAAGCGCCGCCACCCCCGAGCAAGCGCATGCCGCGGTCGAGGACAGCTCCCCGCTGGTGACACCCAAGGAAGTCCCCTGGAAGGACATGACCAAGCAGCAGCGCGGTCGCTACATGGTGAAGGTCGTGTCGCCGAAGATGCGTGAAGTCTTCCAGGCGTATGACCCGAAGGAGTTCGCCAAGTTCGACTGCAAGACCTGCCACGGCAAGGGCGCGAAGGAGCGCGGCTTCGAGATGCCGACGCCAGACCTCCCGGCGCTGCCCTCGTCCGAGAAGGAGTTCATGGCCACGACCATGAAGGAGCACCCAGAGATGGTGAAGTTCATGGGCGAGAAAGTTTCGCCGATGACCGCGGAGCTGCTCGGCTTGCCGCCCTTCAATCACCAGAAGCCGGATCCCAACGCGTTCAGCTGCAACGGTTGTCATACGTTGAAGGGCACGCCGGACGCGGATCACTGAGCAGATGCGCGTCGAGCTCAACCACGCGTTCGGCCGCGCGGGCCAGTGCGCCGGGTTTTGGCCGCTCCCGCGACGAGATGATCGGCACGGAGAGCCGGTCGGGCCGCGGCGGCAGAAGTCGTACGTCGGCAGGAAGAGCGCCTCTCCATCGCCGCGCACGAGCTGCGCACACCGATGAAGTCGCGCATCTTCGAACGCTTCGAGCGAGCGGGCTCGAGGTCGCGCTATGGCGGCCTGGGGCTGGGGCTCTACACCGCGCGGAGAGGCGCGGTGCCCTCCAACCCATGAACCGAATCGCGCTGGGAACGATGAACTTCGGAGGCCGCACGCCCGAACCGGAGGCGAAACGGATCCTCGATCGAGCGTTGGATCAAGGCGGCCAGCCCTGGATCGACACCGCCAACGTCTACAACAACGGAAGCTCCGAAGAGATCGTCGGACGCGCAATCAGAGGACGACGGGACCGCGTATTCCTCGCCACCAAAGTCGGGCTGTTCAGGAAAGAGGGGCTCGCCCCCGCGAAAGTGCACCAGGCGCTGGAGCAGAGCCTTTCGCGCTTAGGCACCGACCAGGTCGATCTCTACTACTGGCACGCGCCCGATCCCGCGACGCCGTTTGATCAGACGTTGGACGCGATGCAGGCATTGCTCGAGTCCAGACGCATCCGCGCATTCGGGCTCTCCAACTTCGCGTCCTGGCAGATTCTTGAGCTCCAGCAGCTCTGCGCAAAACGAGGACTCGAAGGACCCAAGTTCTCCCAGGTGCTCTACAACCTCTTGGTCCGTCAGCTGGACGTCGAGTACTTCGCGTTCGCCAAGGCCCACCCCGTTCACACCACTGTCTACAATCCGCTCGCAGGCGGGCTGTTGGCCCGAGGCTCAGGCACCCAGACCATGCGCATCGCCTCGCAGCCGCTCTACACACGTCGCTACGGATCCACTGTCCTCGCCGAGCGCGCTGAGGCGTACCGAGCCATCGCGAAAGACGCGGGCATGGAGCTGCTGAAGCTCGCCTATGCATGGGTCGCGCAGCGGCCGGGCGTCGATTCCGTCATCGTCGGTCCCGGAACGCTCGAGCATCTCGACGCCGCGCTTGTGGGCTGCACCACGTCACTGACGGCTGAAACACGCCAGCGCATCGACGCGTTGCACCTGGAGCTTCAAGGCACCGACGCGTGCTACGCCCGTTAGTCGCGTGCTACGCCCCGAAGCAACTCCATTAGGCCCGTGCTCCTTCCTGAAGCAGCAGCCATCGACCTGAGCGGTCCCCTCGCCCACTACGCCGAGCATGGCTACGCGCGCCTGGGCCGAGTCCTCAGCGACGAAGGACTGACGCTGCTTCGTGAACGCGCCGAAGACCTGATGCTCGCGCGGGTCACCTACCCCGGCATGTTCTTCCAGATGGACGCAGAGACTGGGCGCTATGAGGACGCGCCAATTGGTTTGGGCTGGCAAGGCCCATCGTTGGCCTATCGCAAGATGGAGAAGCTGGAGATGGACGAGCGCTTTCACCGCTGGCTCTCCAACCCGCTCTTCGAGCGCATCGCGAGAGCGAGAATCGCCGACGACGTCGCGCTCTACCGCGCCATCCTCTTCAACAAAGGCCTGCCTGGAGGAAGCAACATCCCGTTCCACCAAGACGGAGGAAGACTCTGGGGCCTGAGCCAAGATCCCGAGCTGCAGATCTGGACCGCACTGGATGACGCGCCCGTCGACGGAGGTTGCCTCGAAGTCGTCCCAGGCAGCCACAAAGGAGGACTCGTCACCGCGCTGGGAGGAGTCATTCCCGCCGACCGAGTGGCGGAGAAGAACGCGGAGGCCCATGTCGTCCCCCTGCCCGCCGTCGCGGGAGAAGCCATCCTCGTGCACAACTACGTTTGGCACCGCTCAGGCCGCAGCCGCCCGGGCCACCGCAGAATGGGCCTCTCCATCTGCTACATGAGCGGACAGACTCGATGTTTGCGAAGGAAACGTGCTCCACGTCAGTTCTTCAAAGTGTTCGCGAGAGCAGTTTGAGGCGTTTGCTTCGGGAATCCTCCGGTCTCCCGGTTTGCGTCCAAGGTGCATGCTTTGTGTATAAACTTGATTGTGGCCATAATGTCCACAATCAGCGGCCTCCTGAAAGACCGCGTACTGCCGAATTGAGGACGAATGAACGTATCCGTGCGAGAGCTGAGGGATCATTTGAGCGCGTGCTTAAGGAAGGTGGAGCGAGGGCAGCGACTGACGGTGACCGATCACGGACGACCGGTCGCAGAAATACTCCCGTTGTCGGAGCGACAGCTTTCGCCGCGCGAGCGCCTGGAGAGGCTGGTCTTAGAGGGCGAGCTGACTGCTCCGCGCGGGAAGGGTTTCGCAACCGTCAGGCCCAGTCGGGTGCGAGGAGAGCCCTTGTCATCGACGCTGCTTGAGGAGCGCCGTTGATCCACTTTCTGGATTCCAGCGCTCTGGCCAAGCGTTACGTCAGAGAGGTTGGGTCAGAGAAGGTCCGAGTCTTGTTTCGGGGACGCCAAGAGATCTGTGTATCAAGGCTGGCTGAGGTCGAGGTCTCGGCGGCACTGGCGCGTCGCTCGAG
>JBQTKE010000186.1:0-6177 GCA_052386435.1 Myxococcaceae bacterium | reverse complement strand
GCTCAGCCAGGTCCGGAATACGTCCCAGAAGGCGAAGGCGCCCATCACCAGCAATCCCCAGCGCAGCCCACCACGGTGCAAACGAGTGCCGGGCTTCGCGTAGACGAACGACATGAGCAGCGCGGAGAGCACGAGAGCGCCGCCGTCACCGCTGAAGGTGAAGAACGCGCGCGCGGTGCCGTCGCTGGCGATGAGCGTGCAGACCGCTTGGATGATCAACACCACGCCAATGATCGCAACGCGCCCATAGCGCTCCGCCTGATACGCGAGCTGACCGTAGCGAAGAAAGCCCGCCGCGAAGAGCAGCGCCACGACGTAGGAGCGCGTGTCGGAGATGGACGTGCGCCACGGTCCGGGAAATGCAGAGTAACCGCTGATCCAGCCGGCCATCGCATGGCCCAACTCGTGGAGCCACATGCTGAAGAAGACACGGACGAAGGAACGCAGCCCACTGCTGGCGGTGAGCAGGAACGTCACGCCGAGCGTGAGAGGCAGCGCGAGTTGGTAGACGCGGCTTTCCGTCGGAGTCAGCTCTTCGTCATCGCCTTCGCTCGAGACGGGCGAATTCTCAACCGCGGCCTGCTCCACCTGTTCGACGAGCTTGCGCGCCGCCGCCTTGGTGTAGACGACGCCGCAGCGCGGACACTCAGGGCCTGGTTGTCTCGGCGCTCCGCAGCGTGGACAGGTTTCCACCGCGCCTACCGTTTCGCTCCCCACAGCAGGAGCCGCTTGAAGGTGAAGAGATAGGGCTGGTCCTTGCTCAGCCGCGACAACAACACCTCGCGGTAGCGTGCCACGAAAGAATCGAAGAGCGGCGCGGGCAGCCGGCGCTGGTAGTCAGTGAGGAGCGATCCTTTCACCCACTCCACTACGTCCGCGGGGCTGGGAAGCACGTGGGCGTAGACCTGCAAGCGGACGTGCTGCTCGTTGAACCCGCCGTCGTGAAGAAGCTGCGCGTACTGCTCAGGCGCCAGCACGCCGGAGCGAGGTCCTTCGCGCGCGTGCTCCGCGAACGGCGCTTCCTCGGCAAGCTCGCGCGCGACTTGGTGGCTGGGATGATCGAAGTTCGCGGGCATCTGCACCGCGAGCTGCGCGCACGCCTTGGAGAGGCGAGCGAACAACGCGGGATGGTCTTCCACCCAATGGAACGCGGCGTTGGAGAAGATCAGATCGTACGGCCGCGCGGGCTCGAAGCCCTCAATCGTCTCGCGGCGGAAGGTCAGCCCGCCCGTCTTGAACGCGGCGCTCCTGGCGAGCATCGTCTCCGAGCTGTCAATTCCTTCCGTGCTCTGGGCTTGCAGCGCGTCGTGGAGCTGTCGAGTCAGCTCTCCCGTGCCGCATCCCAGGTCGACCACCCGCGCCACGCCCGCGCGACGGACCAACGCCAACAGATCCACGAAGGGTTGCGCGCGCTCTGACTTGAAGTGTTCGTACTGCGCTGGCGACCACGTGCTCATGTCACGCTCTTTCGGCTCAGCACCACGCGAAAAGGCCTCCCTGTTTCCAGAGAGGCCTTCTAGCACTGCGCAGCTAGAGACTTCGCCTATTGGGCGTTCGCCCTGCTCTCGACAGTGAGGTTCACCTTGCCCTGGCCGTCCGGGTCGATCGACACGTGCACCGGAATTCCCTGACGGCGATAGCTTTCAACGGAGTCCTGCGCTTCATCCAGCAGCTGCTGGTAGTGATCGTTCAGCTCAACTGCGACGAGGATCGATAGGTGCCGTTGACCGGGCATCGCGTCGGTGACCGAGCAGCTTTGGAAGCGCGCCCACCGGCCGTTGCCCATCTTCACCAGTTCGCCTTCGTAAGCCATCGCGGAGCTCCTGTTTGAAGTCTTCACATCCGGTACGACGCGGAAATTAAGAACGGCTTTGGTGGGCGTCATCCCCGCTCCTGAAAATGGGGCCAAACGGCTGTTTTAACGCCAGATTATGGAAGATAACGCAGTGCTTGTCGCGCGCTGCGCCATGCTCCTGTTAAATCTGTAAATTTGCGTCGTTGTAAATCTGTTTACAGAGTGGCCATGAAAAGTCGATCCCCGGGATGAGAGGGTTTGGCGTCGGCGGAGGAACTTTTCGCGCGCCTACTTGAGCCGTTCTCCACACAAATCTTCGAGCGTGGTGACGACGGCTCCGATGTCCTGCTCACCTTTGCCCTGAGCGCGCGCGAGTTGGTAGGTCTCGCGAACAGCCGCCGCGGCGGGGGTGGGAACGCGATGCTCCGCGGCGCTCTCCAGGAAGAGGGAGAGATCTTTGAACATGAGATCGATCGAGAAGTGCGTGTCAAACTCGCGCCGCAGCAGGGCAGGTCCTTTGAAGTCGTAGTAAGGCGATCGAAAACCTGACGCCTGCACCACCTCCAGGAGCTTGCGCGGATCCACTCCGGCCTTTTGGGTGAGCAGCATCCCTTCGGAGATTCCTTCCAGCATCAACGCGATCAGCGCGTTGCCTGCGAGCTTCACTTGAGTTCCCGCGCCGACGGGGCCGCAGTGGATCGCCTTCTCCCCGACTGCTTGGAAGAGGGGCTCTGCCTTCGCGAAGGCTTCTGGGGTCGCGCCGACCATGAGCAACAACGTCCCCTTCTCCGCGCCGTTCTTGGAGCCCGTCACCGGGGCTTCCACGAACTCCATCTTCTTCGCGTGACAAGCGCTTTCGAGCCGGCGCGTCAGCTCCACGCGCACCGTGGAGAAATCGATGAAGAGCTGTCCCGCGCGCGCGGTGGAGAGCAGACCCGCAGGGCCGAAGCTCACCTCTTCGAGCGCGGCAGGATCGGCGACACACGTGCAGATCACGTCCACCTGTGCAGCCAACTCCGCCGGAGTAGACGCGACCCTCACGCCTTGCAACGCCTCCGCTCGAGCGCGGGTTCGGTTCCACACCACGACGTCGAACCCTTTCGCGGCCAAGTTCTTCGCCATCCGGCTGCCCATGATGCCCATGCCGCAGTAGCCAACACGCTTGGTGGAGGAGGTGTGCATGAGGGCGGGATCTACCCTAGATTGCCGCCCATGAAGCTCCCGTCGCTCTTCAGAAGAAACTCAGACACCGGCCTCGTGGCCCGAAGCGCTCAAGATCAAGCCGAGAAGCTGCTGGTGGAGAGCTTCCGGATGCTCGCGCAGGTCGCCAGCAAGATGGCAGATTTCGTGGAAGCGCAGCGGTTGGAGCGCGCAGGGTACGAGACTCAGGGCAAATACCTCGAACGGTTGGACGGGCGGAACTCTCGGACGGGCGACCCAGCGAAGGAGCCGTGAACGAGGAAGCGCACGCGCAACACGATTCTTCCAATGTGCTCGGCTGCATGGGCTGGCTCGCGTCGTTGCCGGCGGGACAGCGGATGTTGGGCGCGGTGAAATGATGCCGAGCGCTCGAGTGCCCGAACAGCTCAAAAAGCTCACCGCGCTGGGCTTTCCGGGACGACGTGCTGGGCGGCATTTGGGGGGGGAGAATGCGCGCCAATTGTTTGGTTTACCGCGAACACCAAGCTTAAACAGCTTGTGAATCAGCCGGGTTGGATTGGCCGGAAGACAATTCGCCAGCGCCCCCTTCACGAATGGCACTGACGGAACCATCTTCTCTCGAACCCCTCGGAGGAGACGGAATGTCGCACATCCTGGTCGTCGACGACGACGCAAGCCACAGGACCCTTATCTGCGATTTCCTCGAGGAGATGGGCTACCGCACCACGCAGGCGGCCAACGGGCGCGAAGCGCTCGACTTCCTCGAGAATTCGCTGCCTGATGCCGTGCTCCTCGACCTGCGTATGCCGGTGATGAGCGGCTGGGGACTCTTGGAAGCGCTGAAGAAGCTGCCTCGCGCGCGCGGTCTGCCCATCATCATCATTTCGGCGTACGGGTTCGAGTGGGAGGCGGAGCTGGTCGGCGCCGCCGGCTATATTTCCAAGCCCGTCGATCTCGACAAGGTGAAAGCCACGGTAGACCAGATCGTCGGGCCGCCTCAGCTGGAGATGGTCCACTGAAGGTCAGGCTAGAGTGGGCCCAATCGTCCGCCCTGCGCCATGACTCAGCCCCCGGTTCATCCTGCTAGACGTGAAGCCGCTCGCCGGGCGCTCGGGCTCGACGACGAGACGTTGCTGCGCGAGTGCGTGGAAGAGTTCTTCATCGCGGGTGGGCCGGGCGGGCAGCACCGCAACAAGACGGAGAGCGGTGTCCGCCTTTCTCACGCGGCGACGGAGCTTTCGGTCACCGCGACAGAGCGACGCAGTCAGCTGCAGAACCGTGGAGTCGCCCTGGAGCGGTTGCGCGAGGGACTGCGGGCGCTGACGTTCGTTCCGAAAGTTCGTCGAGCGACGAAACCCACGCGCGGATCGCAGAAGCGGCGACTGGAGGGGAAGAAACAAAAGTCTGAGAAGAAGTCGATGCGGAGTAAAAAGGACTTCTGGTGACCGCCACGATTTCGAATTGGCAAATGGTCCGCGGCAAGCACCTAGCAAATCTCAACCCTGTCTCCGCAGCGCCTTGCTCCCCTTCAACGAACTTCCGCGGTTCGGGTGATCTCCCCCATGCGTCCGCTCTGGAAGTCCTCCACAGCTTGGATGATCTCCTGCTGCGTATTCATGACGAACGGGCCATAGCGTGCGATCGGTTCATTGAGCGGCGCGCCCGCGAGCAGAAGCAGCCGAGCCGGCGCCTTTCCTCCCTGCAATCGCACGCGGTCGCCTTCTCCCAAGACCGCGAGCTCGCCATTTTGAACAGGCTGGCCCGCCTCGCCAACCCGAACGTCGCCTTCGAACACGAAGACCAACGTTCGCAGCGCTCCATCCAGAGGGAGCGTTACGTCCGCACCCGGCTGGAGCTTCCAGTCCTGGTAGACGATGGGAACGTGCGTCTCGATGACCGCCTTGGCGCCCAAGGCTTCACCCGCGACGACGCGAACCTGTGCGAGACCATCCGCGGTTTGCGCCGTGGGAATCTTCCCACCCGCCACTTCCTGATAGCGCGGACGAGTCATCTTCAAACTCTTGGGCAGGTTCACCCAGATCTGGAAGCCGTGCACGCGCCCACCCTCTTCGCGAATCCGCTTAGACGGCATTTCTGAGTGAATGATTCCCGCGCCAGCGGTCATCCACTGCACGTCACCCGCGGCGAGCGCTCCACGGTGACCTGCGGAGTCTTCGTGTTCGAACTCGCCTTCGAGCATGTACGTCACCGTCTCAAAGCCGCGGTGTGGATGATCCGGCGCGCCCACTGCCTCTCCCGGCGCATAGGCCGCGGGGCCCATCTCATCAATGAGCAGGAAGGGATCAATCGCCGGGACGCCCTCCGAGGGGAACGGGCGGCGGACGATGAAGCCGCCGCCTTCGCTCTGGCGGTGAGCGGTGATGATCTGTGCTACGGGACGGATTCGAGCTGACGTGTTCATGCAAGTGATCTAACCGCCGCTCCGGCCTCTGACCAGACTCGCCACCCAGCAACTGATTGTTCGACGGGCGAGAACAATCAGCGCGCGGACCTGGGAGGCAGGTCACTTGGAGGCGCGGAGGATCCGTCGAAGCTCGCGTACCGAGTGAGACTGGTTGGGCACGAGCGCCAGGCGGGAGAGAAGGCTTAGGTCCAGATGGCGTCTCAGCTCAACCGTCCCCGCGAGGGTCCTGCAGCGGAATGGCGACCGCGGCGGGAACGCAAACAACCGCGACTTCAGCGAGCAGGACTCGGACTACGGCGCGCGGGTCAAAACGGGTCTGGAGAGGGCAGCCGCTGGAGAAGTGACGACGATTCGAACCCAGAACACGACGAGAAGCTCGGCCACCGCGGCGACGACACCGATGGCCCACGCATAGGACCACCCGACGCGATCATGCAGCACGGCGACCAACGTCGGGATGAACGCCGCGGTGACCGCGCCCAGGTGGTAGACGAGGCCCACGCAGCGGGCGCGGACCTCTGCGGGGAAGAGCTGGGTGAGCAGCGCGGGCGTCACGCCGGAGGAGCCCACCCCGAACAGTCCTCCCACGAAGGCTCCCGCGGCCGCGCCTTTCACGTAGAGCGGGAGCACCGGGAGGGCGAGCAATGACGGCAGAGCGATCGCCAGCGCGGGTCCCTTCTTTGACGCCAGCCACCCTGCTCCCAACGCGCCGGCCAGCATTCCCAGGTTGAAGAGGACAATGCGCGGCGCGGTCTGCTGCTTGGTGAGACCGAGCTCCGTCTGCAGCATCGTGGGA
>JBQTKE010000185.1:0-6762 GCA_052386435.1 Myxococcaceae bacterium | reverse complement strand
GCGAAAGTCCTGGTCGCGCGCATTGACCACTCCCTCTCCGGCGTCGTCCGCGGACAAGTCACGATCTGCTTGGTGAACGGCGCGCTCACGTTGGTGGGTCTGACGTTGTTCGGAGTGAAGTTCGCGTTCCTCCTCGCGACGCTCGCCGCGTTGCTCAGCTTGATTCCCATCTTCGGCTCCATCCTCAGCTCCGTGCCCATCGTGGTGATCGCGCTGTCGCAGAGCTGGAAGACCGGCGTCGCCGCGTTGGGTTGGATCATCGGCATCCACGCGCTGGAGGCCTACTTCCTCAACCCGAAGATCATGGGCAGCGCCGCGCGCATTCATCCCGTCATCGTCGCCTTCGCCCTGATCGCGGGGGAGCGCAGCTTCGGCCTGCTCGGCGCGCTCTTCGCCGTTCCCATCGCCGCGATCGTCGTGGGTTGCTTCGATTTCGCTCGAGAAAAGGCGCAGTAAGAAATCCGCCGAGACTGCCAAACCGCTGTACAGAACTGAGAGCGCGACCGGCCGGACAATGTCCATGGAAAGCCTTCCCATGAGTACTTCGGCCATCGGCCTCAGTTCGTTCTCCCTGCTCAGCCGCACCACCGTCCCGAATCAGTTCACGATGCGGATCGTCCACGGGCCTGTTCCGCCCAACGCCGGCTCGTTTTTCACGCAGACGAAGCAAGCCGCAATCATGGCGGGGCTCACATCGTGTGCGAAGCTCAGCGTCTCCAACCAAGGGCATAAGCCGTCGGACTTCGCGGTGGCGGAGTTGCTGCGTTCCCTCCGGCCCACGTCGGTCCTCCCCAGCGACGGCAACGCGTTGATCGAATACCGCAGCGTGGTGCCGCGGAAATCTCCGGACCAGGTCTACAAGATGTTCGTGAACCAACCCGCGGCGACGCTCGGAAAAGTGGGCTTGAAAATTCGACCCGCCACCAGAGCGCTCGTCGACGGCGCGAAGCTGATGCTGGAGGACGCATCGATGCTAGGCGGCGTCTGGTTCCCGGTCCAAGTCCGACTTGATTCCGCGAAGAAGGCCATCACCTTCCAGACCCTGGACGGTCACCCCCTGCGCGGCACCAACACCTTCCGCTTCGATTCAGATCGCGCGGCCGGCACGCGCATCGTCCAAACCTCCGCGTTCCAGTCCAGCTCCGGCATCAGCGAGTTCGGCACCAAGCTGTCGAACGTGCTCGATCACCAGCACAGTGTCTGGGAGCAGCTGCACGCGTCGCTCTACCGCTGAAGCACGTTCACATGCATCCAGGGCCGGTGGTCACCGCGACGCCGCAGCGCTGGTTCCGACAGACTGGGATCGCACAGCCACATCGCAGCTGCGCCGCAGGACACGTCCCATCGCAGAGCACCGCGCGACAGTCCGGCGCGTTGTCCTTGTAGACGGAATTCACTCCCCGGCCGCAGCAGGCATCCGGCACGCATTCCGAGTCCTCGAAGCAGACCGCACCTGAGCCCGCATCGAGATCGTCCAAGTCATTGATGAACCCGCAGCCCGCGCTCAGCAGCAAGCCGAGCGCGGTGAGGACACGGAGAGCCTTCACCGGTTCATCGACCCTAAGAACTCCGCGTTCGACTTGGTCGGACGCATGTGCTTGAGCACGAACTCCATCGCGTCGATCGGCGTGAACGGGTGGAGCACCTGACGCAGCGCCGTCGTCCGAACCAAGTCTTCCGGCGTGAGCAGCAGCTCTTCCTTACGCGTGCCGGACTTGTTGATGTCCAAGCATGGGAAGATGCGCTTCTCCATCAGCTTCCGGTCCAAGACGATTTCCGAGTTACCGGTGCCTTTGAACTCTTCGAAGATGACTTCGTCCATCCGACTGCCGGTGTCGATCAGCGCGGTGCCAATGATGGTCAACGACCCGCCCTCTTCGATGTTTCGCGCGGCGCCGAAGAAACGCTTCGGCTTGTGAAGAGCGTTGGAGTCCACGCCGCCGGAAAGGATCTTTCCGGAGGGCGGAACCACTGTGTTGTACGCGCGCGCCAGACGGGTGATCGAGTCGAGGAGAATGCAGACGTCGTGCTTCTGTTCGACCAGGCGCTTGGCCTTGTCGATCACCATCTCCGCGACCTGCACGTGACGGGTGGCAGGCTCGTCGAACGTCGAGGACACGACCTCGCCGCGAACGTTGCGCTCCATGTCCGTCACTTCTTCGGGGCGCTCGTCCACCAGCAGGACGATGAGAATCACCTCGGGGTGGTTCTGCGCGATCGCGTGCGCGATGTTCTGCAGCAACACGGTCTTACCGGCCTTGGGCGGCGCGACGATCAAGCAGCGCTGTCCCATGCCGATGGGGTTGAACATGTCGATGATGCGGGTGGTCATCTCCCCGCCCTCGTGCTCCAGCTTGAGCTTCCGAGTCGGGTAGAGCGGCGTGAGGTTGTCGAAGAGGATGCGCTCCTTCGCCTCCGCGCCGAACGGATCAACGAAGTTGACCTTCTCCACCTTGGAGAGCGCAAAGAACCGCTCGCCCTCGCGCGGCTGGCGGATCGCGCCGGTGACCGTGTCTCCCGGGCGCAAATTGAAGCGGCGAACCTGAGACGGCGACACATAGATGTCGTCTGGGCTGGGCTGGTAGTCCGAGTCGGCGCTGCGCAAGAACCCGAAGCCGTCAGAGAGCAGCTCCAGCACACCTTCCGCGTGAACCTCGTAGCGCTTGTCCGCGATGCCGGAGAGGACCGCGAACATCAACTCCTGCTTCTTCAGCCCCTGCGCACCTTCGATCTCCAGATCGTTCGCCATCTTGGCGAGATCGGTGATCTTCATCCGCTTCAGGTCGTTGAGATACAGGACCTGCATCTGTCCCGTCGGGGCCTCGGACAGGTTGGGCGCTTCCGGCGGAGGTGTGGCTTCGGCCAACCGCGCCGCGGGCGCCTCGGTGTCCTCCTCCTCTTCTTCTTCGCCTTCACCGCGCTCCTGCAGCTCGTCGTCGCGGATGGGACGGGAGATCGCGGTCAACACCGGCCGAACCGGTTCGGGCGCGCTCTCCTCCTTTTTACCCTTCTTTCGTGGCCCCTTCTCTTCGTCCTTTTCCTTCTCCGAAACCTTGGCCGTCTTACCGCGGCGCTTGGGCTTCTCGTCGGAGGACTCGTCTTCAACGTCGACTTCGGGGGCCTTCTCTTTGCTCGAACGGGCTTTGCGCATGTGGGGATGTTTTTGAGGCGACTTGTGTGGAGCTGATTGGCGAAACTTCCGGCGGAAACCCACGGAAGAACCGCGCCTTTTGAACCGCTGGCGCGTGAATGAGACGAACGCAACCTTATGGGTCACACCCACAGCTGTCAATCCCAGGTTTTCACGACGAAAGTTCGCTCGTGGTCGGAAGGATCCGCCAGCGGCTCGACTTCCCTACCCCAGTCAGTCGATAACGCGCCAGCCGGATGTCAACCGCCGATAACAGCCGCGTCATGCTCCTCATTGAGGGCAAAGTCCAAGGAGTCTTCTTCCGCGAGAGCGCGCGTCGGGAGGCCACCCGACTGGGGCTCACCGGCTGGGTTCGTAACCTTCTGGACGGAACCGTTGAGACGGTGGCGGAAGGTCCGGCTGACAAAGTGGAGACCTTCGTGGTCTGGTGCCACCAAGGTCCGCCGACCGCCCACGTCGAACGCGTGAGGTCGGCGGCCGAGAAGCCTACCGGCGAATTCAACACCTTTCGTGTGGAGCCCACCCGATGAGTCTCGTCGCTTCCCTGGCGGTCATGCTGGGGATCCGCTCCGGATCGAAAGTTTCGGTGATCAACCCGCCGTCGGGCTTCGTGCAGAAGCTCAATCCCCTTCCGGATAGCGTCGAGTTCGTCATTACTGCGGCCTCCGGGCTGGACGTGATTCTCTTCTTCACCTCCAGCATGGAAGAGCTGCGCACGCGCCTCCCCGCCTTCGCGCGTGCGATGGCGCTGACGGGTTCCATCTGGGTCTGCTGGCCGCACGGCGATGGTCTGAGATCCACGCTCAGCGAAGCGGAGGTGCGGCAGGCGGCGCTCGACCTGGGAATGGTCGACAACAAGCTCGCAGAGCTGGATCCGATCTGGTCCGGTCTACGCCTGGTCTTCCGCCCGCGCGGTAGGCCTGAGAAGCCCAGCAGCCGACAGCCCATCGCGGAAGCCTGAACCTCGCTGTTTGGGTGGCAACGGGCGCAGAGCTTCAGTCTGGTCTGTGCTCCGTCTCACCCTTTGGTGGCACCGTCCTCGCATGAACACGCAACAAGGGACTGACGGTCTGGACCCAGGTCTCGGCGCTCTCCAGACCCACGCGCGCGAGCCGGCGCCCGTCCGCGGCGTGGAGATCCATATAAGGAGTCCGCAGCCAGCGCCCTCGCCTGAACGAGACCTCTGCCACGTGTTGCAGAGGAAGTGAGAGCAGCAGTCGGCCGGCCGCGAAGAGCTGAATGCCCTGCTGCGTCACGGTCGCTGACCCCGGGGTGAGAAAGCCGCCGCGGCTCACGAAAATGACCGGTTCCGGCGGATACAATGCACCGTTCCACTCTGAAGCCGGCGGCGGTTCGCTCCACCGCAGGTACGTGCGGCGCAGCCCCCAATACAACAAGCCGAAACACGCGGGAGCACAGAGCGCTGCAACAAGGTGCAACCAGCCTGTGTCCTGGGTGCCAATGACCAGGAAGATCAGGGCCGCCACGGCGGTAGGAAATGTCAGCAACGGCCAGAACAACCTGTGCAGCAACGGCATCGCACCTCCATACCGAAAGGATGATTCCTTTGCATCTGCGCTCGGGACGTGAAAGGCTCCGGCTCGAAACGTGCCCGTGACCTCCCCTGCTTGAGTGCTGCCGGAGAGGACGCGGGACCAAACTTTGACGGGAGCGCTCCGGAAGGCAGGGCTCGCGACCTCCAAACTCCTCAGCTCTGTTCCTCCCAAGGGCCCTCTTCGGGCGCCGACCGGACTTGGACAGGCGGTCGAGCCGAGGTCGCACACGCCTGAAGAAGCGCAGACAAGCGGTCCAGCCGGCGGGTGCCGGGATGTGTGGGCCGGAGAAAACTCTTTCGAGGGGTCCGCGGTGATGAACGCGGTCGCAAACAGCTCAAGCAATGCCGCGCGGGACCTCCCCGCTGGTGGTGTTTGGCTTCCCCTCTCCGTGTGCACGAAGGCCCGTGGCGCCACTGCCCCCCGTCCGGTGGAGCCCGCTCATTCGCGCACGCAGCTAGGACACAGTCATGAGCAGCATTCTCGTCATCAACGCGGCGGGGCGGGAGACCCGAGTCGCTCTCGTTGAAAACGGTCACATCGCCGAGTTCTACCACGAGCGGAAGAAGGACCGCGGCATTGTTGGAAACATCTACAAGGGAAAGGTCGTTCGTGTGCTGCCTGGAATGCAGGCCGCGTTCGTGGACGTGGGGTTGGAGAAGGCCGCTTTTCTGTACGTGACGGACGTCTTCTACGACCCGGACTTCTCGCGCTCTCAGTTCGAGCTGACCGAAGGCGAGCACGAAGAGACCGCCGAGGTCCCGGAAGAGATCCACGAAGGCACGGAAGAGGCGCTGGCGCAGAGCGCGGGCCACGCGCTCGAGTTTGACGTGCAAGAGCTGCCGCCTGGCGAGCTCTCGCCTCCGCCCGATGGGCGACGCATCACCGGAGAGATCCCCGCGTTAACCGATCCCGCTGTCCCCGCGATCTCCGGGCCGGGCGAAGAGCGGACTGATCCCGGCATCGCCTTGGTCCAGGCGGAGCTGGACGACGCGGATGACTCTGACGTGGACCGCGAACGCTCGGAGCCTTCCGCCACGCCACTGCCGCCGTCGGCCGATGTTGGATCGCCTGCGACCGCGGGCACCGTGCCTGAGACAGGAACGCCGTTCACCCCGACCACCGCGGACGTTGCGACCGTGACCGTCAGCGACGAAACCGCCGAAGCGGCTTCTCCCGCCTCGTTGGAAGCGTCCCCCGCTGCCGTTGTTGAGGGCGCACCGCCTCCCGCGAACGGAGCCGCCCATACGGCCAACGCCAAGGAAGAGGTCCGCGGCGAGCGAAGAGCACCGCGCGAAGAGCGTCCTCGCGAGAAGCACCGCCGCGACCGCGACGGCAAGCCTCGTCGAGATCGCGCCGAGGAGGAGAAGTCCAAGGCCCGCAAGTCGGCCCGCATTGAAGACCTTCTCAAAGTCGGCCAAGAGGTCCTCGTCCAGATCTCCAAGGATCCCATTGGCACCAAGGGCGCTCGCCTCACCTGTCACATCTCGATTCCCGGCCGTCACTTGGTCTTCATGCCCACGGTCGATCACGTGGGAATCAGCCGCCGCATCGCAAATGAGAAGGAGCGCCGACGGCTGCGTGAGATTGTCGACAGGTTGCGTCCGCCCGGAACCGGCTTCATCGTGCGCACCGTCGCGGAGAACGTTCCGCAGGAGAAGCTGGAAGCGGACATCCGGTTCCTGATCGAGGTGTGGAACGAGACCGTTCGCAAGAATGAGAAGCGCGGTGGCCCGGGTTTGATGCACTCAGACCTGGATTTGATTTTGCGCGCCACCCGCGACCTCTTCGCGCAGGACGTGGAGAAGCTGGTCGTTGACGATCGCGACGAATACGAACGCATCTGCAACTTCGTCGCGGCGCAGGATCCCGCGCTGCGTGATCGCGTCCTCCTCCACGACAGCGACGACCCCATCTTCGACGCGTACGGGATTGAAGATGAGATTCGCCGCGCCACCCAGCGCAAAGTTTGGCTAAAGAGCGGCGGCTACTTGATCATGGATCAGGCCGAAGCGCTCACCGCGATTGACGTCAACTCCGGTCGCTACGTCGGGAAGA
>JBQTKE010000184.1:0-17915 GCA_052386435.1 Myxococcaceae bacterium | reverse complement strand
TGAGAGCACCGTCCGAAATTCCGGAGTCGCCTAGCTTGGTGCAACCTCCGGAGGAACATCACCCAGGGCTTTTTCCCGCTCTGGCCGGCTGATCGTCTTCCAGTAAGGCGCGCCGTCTTTCCCTTTCACGTCAGTCGCGGCGGCAGCGGCGAGCCAGCCTTTGCGATCCAGCATTCGACAATCGATGGCAACGAACATGTCATCGGGCTCGATCTGCTCGTGTCCCTCAAGGTCGGCACGGGTGCGCGCGACCTTGATGATCCGGTGGTGTGCGCGGGCGGACAGACCGTGTTTCTTGACCGCGATCTCGAGCGCGTCGTTGGCGACTGGGTTCATCTTGCAGAACCTGCCCAACATCGCTGGCCCCATCTGTGAGTTGGCGAAAACGCCTGGCAGCCCTCGAAAGCGGCGCAGCTGACGGTCTCGCGCGATCTCCACGCGGTCGCGGTAGTGGCTGGAAGGCAGCTCTCCACTCTCCGCGGGCCGCAGCTTCTCCAACTCCACCGACCGCGTCTGAAGCGTGATGTCGATGCGATCCAACAAGGGGCCGCTGATTCGAGAGAAGTAGTCGCGCACTCGAAACCCGGGACACGTGCAGGCGCGGTCAGGGACGTTGTAGAAGCCGCACGGGCAAGGGTTCATCGCCGCGACCATCATCACGTTACAGGGGTAGACGATGTTCTGGGTGGCGCGCGCCAGTCGAATCAGCCCCTCTTCCAGCGGCTGACGAAGCGTCTCCAGGACGTTCTTTCGAAACTCCGGGAGCTCGTCGAGAAAGAGCACACCATTGTGCGCGAGCGACAGCTCTCCGGGGCGGGTAAGGGGACCACCTCCGACCAAGCCCGCGTCGGAGATGGTGTGGTGCGGCGATCGAAAGGGCCGCGTGGAGACCAACCCTTGGCCCTCTCCGAGCAGCCCTTGCACCGAGTAGATCTTGGTGACCTCGAGCGCTTCCAGAAACTGCATGGGTGGAAGGATGCTGGGCAGGCGCTGCGCGAGCATCGTCTTGCCCGAACCCGCGGGGCCGCACATGAGCAGGTTGTGAGCTCCAGCGGCGGCGATCTCCAGCGCGTCCTTGATCTCGTTCTGACCTCGCACGTCGCGCATGTCCGGCGCGTTTTGGGAGGGAGGAGGAGGCTTCACGCCGTCACCCGGCATCAGTGGAAGGATGGGCGCGATCCCGGTTAAGTGATCCACCGCTTCCCGGAGATGATTCACCGGAAAGACCTGAACGCGATCGACGAGCGCGGCCTCCGCGGCATTGGCTGCCGGGACCATGATTTTTCGGAACCCGTGGTTGCGCGCGGTGATTGCCATCGGGAGCACGCCCCGGATGGGCTTCACCCAACCGTCGAGCGCGAGCTCTCCGCCGAAGAGGTAGTCCACGAGTGGGTCCTCGAGAATCTGTCCCGCGGCGACGAGTACGCCGAGCGCAACGGGTAGCTCGAACGTCGAGCCATCTTTTCGCAGCTCGGCCGGAGCCAAGTTCACCGTGACTCGTTTCTGAGGCAGCTCGAATCCGCTGTTCTTGAGCGCGGAGACGACGCGGACCTTGCTCTCCTTCGCCGCGCCGTCGGGCAACCCCACGACATGGAAGTAGGGAAGCCCCAATGTCATGTCGACTTCGACGTCGACCAGCCTTGCGTCGATCCCCACGAGCGTTCCTGAACGCAGCCTCGATAGCATGTGCCCCTCGCGAAACCGTGGCGCTCAAGCAACGCGCGTGCCGGAGAGAAGGGCGCGGGGTAACGGCGATGTTCTCACTCGAGAATTTGAATCGGATCGCTCAGCCGCGCGATCCCTCACTGAGCGGAGGAGCGTTTCGCGGGTGAGAGGGTCAGTCCGGCTTGTTGGAGTGGAAAATGTCCGCCTCGCGGCGGGCTACCTCGGGCAGGACCAACAAGGGCGTGTCGTTGTCGAATGGAAGCGGCGTCATGGGGTAGAGCCATGCTGTGCGCGCAGGATTTTCAACGACTCGATGACCGATACATTGTCGCTGGGGAGACAGATCACACGCGTCTCCCCAAACTCGGCCCTGAGCAGCGTCAGCACCTCGTCCAACCAAGACGGCCCGACTGCCAGGACCCCATCAAAATCCAACTCGACCGGCTCGTGATCCTTTGGGCGAAAGTAGGCCTTTATCGACTGACCGGCATCCCGGCCCGCGGGCCGCGAGGTAAGAACCTCTCCAAACTTTCGGACGGCAATTCTCACGGCAGGCTCCAGACAATAAGGGTGAAGGTTCCTTCAACCTTTGTGAAATGGCGGCGCAGCACGTCGGCGCATCGTTCGCCCCATTCTCCGAAGGAGACAAGGCCCGTTCCTGAGCAGCAGGCAAGCCCAGCCCCGGGCCGCTGTTCGACGTTGTTGCGAACAAACTTCAATCCATTACCCCTCTTTTCTGGAGCGCGTCCCGACAACATCTTCTCGAACGCCGTCTCAAGCGCCGCCTGGTCGTCAGTGAGGGAAGGATCGACTCGCGACAGAGAGCGGAAAACCCCTTGTCCGCGGTCGCCAACACAAATCCAAAGCTGCCGGCCAATCACCTCGCCCTCCATCCAACAACCGGGGGCGTCTTGCCATTGACCCAGGTTGTGATCGAAGGAGTTGTTGGCCACTTCTCCAGTAGTGGAGATGACCAGTGGCAGCACCTCGGGCGGTAGACCGTGGTGCAAGAAGGTCTTCATCCGCGGCAGGCGGGCTGTCAGAGCATCCCGGGTTTCATTCCGGCAGGAGTCATTTCCTGAGAGGACCTTCCCGGTTTTCATCCACGCGATCGCGGACTCGAAATCAGGCCACCCGCTGAGCATGTACGTCGTCACAGGCGGAGAGCCCCGCGCCACGATCGATCCCTCGTCGACCAACTTTCGAAGCTGTCGATGGATTGCCTGCGGGCTGAGCTTGAGGAGGGCGGCCAGTTTTGCTGGGCGCGTTTTCCCGTTTTTTCTAACAATATCGATAATTTGTTGTCGCGTTAGAGTCTTCATGGTTTATGGTCTACTATAAACTATAAACCATCAATAATTTTCCTGCCAGAAGGGCACGACGACCCGGCTGGCTGAGTCCTCCTGCTGAGGGTCTTCCCCAGGTGCAACCCCTCCAGCACGGCAACGAGGTGGCGGAGCGCTGAAGATCGATCATCCGGAGTCACATATGCGGCCCTTGTCGCACGGCGTTATTGTCCGGGATAAAAATGCGTTCACTCTTCGCGGATCTCAATGGCCCCGTGCACTACCTCGACTTCGGTGGAGAGGGCCGCCCGCTTGTCTTGGTTCATGGCCTCGGAGGAAGCGCGCTGAATTGGCAGGCGCTGGGCCCACTCCTCACCAGGCAGGGCCGAGTCATCGCCGTGGACTTGGCGGGCTTCGGTCGCACGCCACTCGCGGGCCGTCAGGCGGACATCGCATCGAACCGCGACTTGCTTGACGCGTTCTTGCAGACGGTAGTGGGCGAGCCAGCGTTGCTCTTCGGCAACTCCATGGGCGGCTTACTCGCGCTCCTGCAGGCGGCGCAGAACCCGAGCAGCGTGGATGGTTTGGTCCTGGTCTCGCCCGCGGTGCCTCTGCCCCTCTTGGGCAAGCAACCTGACCCGCGCGTGCTGGCGCTCTTCGCTCTCTACTCGTTACCCTATCTGGGCGAGAAGTTCGTGGAGCTTCACGTCCGTCGTCGCGGCGCGGAGAGCCTGGTCAACGACATGTTCGCGCTCTGCTGCGTGGACGCGGGGAAGATCAGCCGCGAGATTTTGGAGTCTCACCTGGCGCTGGCCAGGGAACGCGCGGAGAAGATGCCGTGGTCCCACGGTGCGTTCATCGCGGCCGCGAAGTCCGTGGTGCGCTCGGCGCTGTGGCAGGCTCCGTTTCGCGCGCACCTCTCGCGCATCACCGCGCCGACGCTGATTGTGCACGGAGAGAAGGATCGGTTCGTGCCGGTGAGCTCGACGAGGCGGCTGGTGAAGACGCGTCCGGACTTTCTGCTGAAGGTGCTGCCGGAGGTCGGCCACATGGCGCAGCTCGAGGCGCCGGTGGAGACGCTCGCGTTGGTGGAAGAGTGGCTGCGCGTGTCAGGTCTTGGCGGCGAGAGGCGCACGCGTGATCAGCGCGGCGCGGAGGGCGTGGCTCGAGCCTGAAAACGAACACGCCGGCCGGGGCGAACTCAGCTGGCGTGAAATTTCGTGAGGATCGACCGTGCTTACTTACGGCGTGGTGCGGGTCGGCACTTCCGGGGTCGGCGTTGTGCCCGGCTGCTGCGCGGAGAGCTCGGAGGTCTCCGTCATCATGCCCAAGGTGTCCGCACCGGCCACTCGCGCGCCGTCCAGCGCTTTGATGAGCGACGCGTAGTTCGTCTTCTCTTCCGCCATGAAGAACACCAGACGGTCGCCCTTCTGCTTCGCGTGAACCTTGCGCTTCAGGCTGTTCACGTACTCTTCCTCGGTCACCGGCTCGTTATTGATGGCGATCTTGCCATCCGCCGCGAGCGCCACGATGAGCTGATCCTGTGGAGGCGTCTCGGTCGGATCTTCGAGCTGCTCGGTCTCCGGCACCTTGACGTCGATGTCCTTCTCCAGCAGCGGCGTCACGACCATGAAGATGATCAGGAGCACCAACACGACGTCGACCAACGGAGTGACGTTGATGTCGGAGTTCGGCCGGGAGGAGGGGCGGATGGTAAATTTCTTGCGCTTGGTCGACATGTGATTTTTCCCGAAGGTCAACTACTCCTTCAGCTCCTCCACTCCCAAGGCGATGCCCTTCGCACCGGCCTTGCGCGCGATGTTCATGAGGCTACGGACATCTCCGAAGGTCAGCGACTCGTCGCCCTTGAGCAGGACCTTGCGGCCCGGCGTCGAGGTGAATTGCACCTTGAGCTCACGCTCCAGGCTCTCCGCGTCGTAGGCATCCTTCTCCAGGTACATCTTCTTGTCGGGCGTGATCGACAGGATGAGTGGATCGGCATCTTTGCCCTTCTTCTCCTCCTGCTTCGTCGCCTTCGGGAGCGTGACGTCCTTTCCACGCTGAAGCATGGGCGTCACGACCATGAAGATGATGAGCAGCACCAACACGACGTCCACGAGGGGCGTCACGTTGATCTCGGCTTTGACGCCGCCTGAACCACCGCCAGCACTCATTCCCATTGCAGCACCTCCTCGACGACGACGACTTCGACGACTGCGAGCAGAAGGCCCCATCGAAACGGAGCCCTCTGCCGGTAGGGAATCAGCTGTGGGACGTGGTGGCGCCGGCGTTCAACGTCTTGGCGACCATGTCGAGGAACTCATTGGAAGACTCGGAGATGTCGACGGCGCGAGCATCCACCCAGCCCTGGAGGAAGTTGTAGGCCATGACGGACGGGATCGCGACGAGCAGACCGAACGCGGTGGTCACGAGCGCCTCGGCGATACCGGCGGACACGGTGCCGAGACCGCCGGAACCGGAGGCCGCCATCAGCTGGAACGCGTTGACGATACCCATCACTGTTCCGAGCAGACCGACGAACGGAGCTGTGGAGCCGACGGTGGCCAGCAGGCCCAGGCCGCGCTTCAAGCTCTGCACTTCACGCTGCGCCTGGCGCTCCAGCGCGCGCGAGACGGACTCGACGGCGACGTCGCGGTTGTTGGGGGGAGACAGACGGTACGCGGTCAGCCCGGCGCCAATCACGCGGCCAAGGTGACCGACGTTCTTGCCCGTGGGTTGATCCAGCGCCGCGCGGAGGTTGCCATCCGCCAACACCTTCGCCATGCGCGCCGCGAAGTTCCGCGACTCGGTGCGGGACCGGTAGAAGACGATGACGCGCTCGATGGAGACGAGCACTGCCGCGACAGACATGAACAACATGGCGATCACGATTGCGCGGGCCGCGAAGCCCATACTGGCCCAGAGTTCAGACGGTGTGAAATGCATGGATTTTGCGCCTCCGTAGCGCGTGGGTGAGCTTGTTGAAAGGTTTCGAGAGAGTGGGGGACACGACGACTAACGAGGCAGCACGAGCTTGATGTTGAACACGTAGTCCACCGCGACCGGTCGTCCCTGGTACGTGACGGGCTTGTACCGTTTGGTGGAGAGGGCGTCCAAGACGGCCTTCGCCATGTGCGGCAGTGGCTTGATGATTCGGCAGTTCTCCAGCTTGCCGTCCGTGGTGATCACACACTTCACGATCATCAAACCCTGAATCTGAGCCTCGAGCGCCTCACGGGTATAGACGGGGTCACGGCCTTCAACCTGGACCGGACGGGTCATGCCTTCGCCGAACGGCAGAACGGTGCTGCCCAGCTGACCGCCGAGCTGTCCGCCCACGACGCCACCGACCACGCCACCCACGACACCGCCTTCGACGCCACCCTCCACGCCGCCTTCCTCTTCACTGTCTTCCTCTTCCTGAGGCTCAGCTTCGGCGGGCTTCTCCAGCGGAATGGTCTTCGGCTGGACGATGGTGTCCGGGCGCTTCACGCGCTCCACCTTGGGGGTCTTCCGGCCGCTCGACTTCGGTGGCGGGGGAGGAGGAGGAGGAGGAGCCGCGAAGAACTTCACCTCGGTGTCGGTCGTCTTTTCCTCAGCGGGACGCGTGGTGAGATAGCCCACGATGGCAAAGATGCCCACGTAGAGCGCAATCGAGGCGACTGCACCTTCGCCAAACCGAGAGCGAGGCGCGTTGGCTCGTCCGAGCACCGAATCAAACATGCGAGTGCGTCTCCTCGACCCATTCGGGCCCACTCCGCGCGGGCCGTTCAAAGGCCGCGTAACATACAGAAACCCACTCAGCGATCAAGCCACGCCGGGGTAGCGGGAGGCTTGGAAGCGTCACGTTTGCGCCACACCGATTTCTCAGTCTGTGAAGTCGCTTGGCAAGCACTCGGGTTTCTTAGGGCCGGAAGGGTTGGTCCCGGAATTGAGATAGAGGAGCACCCCTCTCCATGTCCGGACGGTACGAGCTCATAGCCCAGGCGAAGCGTCTCCTCGACGAGGAGCAGGGGACGCTGCGCAAAGAGGCGCCTTACCGAGTCGCCCTCTGCTACCCCAGCCCGTACCACGTGGGGATGAGCTCCCTGGGGTTTCAGACCATCTACCGGGAGATCAACGAACACGACGGCGCCTGCGCTGAACGCTGCTTCCTTCCGGATGACTTGGAAGCGTTTCGAAAGACGCGCACGCCGCTCTTCACGTTGGAGAGTCAGCAGCCGGTGTCCAGCTTCAACGCGCTGGCGTTCTCCGTCGCGTACGAGCTGGAGCTGCCTGGGCTCTTCGAGATGTTGGAGTTGGCCGGCATTCCGCTGCTGCGGGAGGAGCGTGATGCTTCACACCCGTTGGTTATCGCAGGCGGTCCGCTCACCTTCTCCAACCCCACGCCGCTCGAGCCCTTCGTCGATCTGATTCTCCAGGGGGAAGGGGAAGAGTTGGTTCACACGTTCCTCGAACAGGGCGCTTCGTTGTCGAAGGACGCGCTGTCGAGCTCGCTTGCCAAGCGCCGCGGGTTCTTTGTCCCGGGACAAGACGGCGCACGCTTCGATGTGGCGAAGGCGGAGGACACGCATCTCCCCGCGCGCTCGCAGATTCTGACGCCGAACACTGAGCTGAGATCGATGTTCTTGATCGAGCCGGAGCGCGGCTGCTCGCGCGGGTGTCACTACTGCGTGATGCGCCGGACGACCAACGGCGGCATGCGCACGGTTCCGCCGGAGCGTGTCCTTTCGTTGATTCCGGAGAACGCCAAGCGCGTGGGTTTGGTGGGCGCGGCGGTGACGGACCACCCGCGCATTGTCGAGCTGCTGCAGACGATCGTTGGCTCGGGGCGCGAGGTCGGCGTCTCATCGCTGCGCGCGGATCGGCTCAGTCAGGCTCTGGTCGACGCGTTGCGAGCGGGCGGCGCGCAGGTGCTGACCGTGGCGTCGGACGGTTCGTCGCAGAAGATGCGCGACCTCATCGATCGCAAGCACTCCGAAGAGCAGATTCTACGCGCCGCGCACCTCGCGAAGAAGGCGGGCATGAAGACGCTCAAGGTCTACAACATGGTCGGCCTGCCGCTGGAAGACGACGCGGACATCGATGAGCTCATACGCTTCACCACTGAGCTGTCGAAGATTCTCCCCATCGCGCTCGGAGTGGCGCCGTTCGTGGCGAAGCGCAACACGCCGCTCGATGGCGCGCCCTTCGCTGGCATTAAGGAAGTGGAAGGGAAGCTGGAGCGGATGCGGAAGGGACTGCGCGGTAAGGCCGAGGTTCGACCCACGTCCGCGCGTTGGGCTTGGGTGGAGTACATGCTCGCGCAATGCGGACCGGAGGCGGGGCTCGCCACGATGGACGCTTGGCGCGCCGGCGGAAGCTTTGCCGCGTACCGCAAGGCGTTCAAGGATCGCGGGGCTCAGCCGTTTCTCGCCAAGCGCGTGGAAGACGGTCGCCGCAAGGCCACGGTGTGGCCCACCGTCGGCGCAGCCGCAATCGGCTGACCTTCGGGGCGCGGCAGCAATCGGACGAGATTCGCCGATGAGCCATTTCATTCCGGCTGAAAGGCCGGTGCGGTGGGTCCGGCGCGCTGACCGCCGGTCTCGTCAGGAGCAGGAACACCAGACCCACGGTCGCTGCGATTGCGCCCTTTGTCGTTAGGCTGGCCCCCATTTAAGAGCGCTTGCGATCAGCGCATGGGGACGCTCAGCTGCCTCGCCATCCGCAGCGCGCGCTGCCCCTGGCTGTACGTCCCCAGCTCTCTGTCGACGTACGCAAATCCTTCGCTCTCGAAGAGGGAACGCGCGGCCGAATTGCCCTCGGCGACTGAAAGGCGAAGCTCCGGGAAGCTCAGCGCCGCGGTGTCGATCGCGTGGCGCAGGAGCAGCCTCCCCGTCCCCTGTCCATGGCGCTCGGGGGCAACGGCGATCGCCAGCAGGTCCGCGTAGAGACCGGTCCGTTCATCCACGCCGGCGCCAATCATGGAGAAGCCGATGGGCGAACAAGCGGAGAAGGCGAGATACGTGTGGATGTCCCCACGCTGCATCCATTGAGGAAGCAGCCGCCCGTAGTCGCCAAACGTGTGAAGCACCTCTCCCGCGAGAGCTCCCACAAACGCCGCCTCCGTCTTACGACAGCTGCGTCGAATCCGTTGGAAGACGGGCTTTCGCCAGAAGGACGGTTGCACTAGAAGCCGCGGGTATGAGCTCGGAAAAGGTCGACAAGCATTGGCAGAAGGCGGGGCTGGCGAGTTACTCCGAGGGGGCGATCATCGCAACCCTCGTTCACTACGGCGTTCCGGTTGACGCGGCATTGGTGAAGGAACTCGCTGCGAAGCGTTACCCGCTGTCGATGGCGGCGGAATGGATTCAGTCGTGGAAGGGCACTGGCCAGTTCGCGCCGTTTCCGCTCGCCGCCGCGGACGAGCTCTGGCGTCGCAGCCGACCGGATACGCTCTCGCCGGACGCGGTGGCCGAGACGCTCGCGGATTTGGTGAACGAGCTGGGCGAGCTCTTGGGTCGCGGCAAGTCACCAGCGCTCGACGCCGCCTTTGCAAAGGCCGAAGGCGTGCTGCCCAAGGTTCCGCAGAAGGACGGCAGCAACGACGAAGATTTTCTCGACGACGTCTTCGGGCGGATGGATGAAGCGCTGATCCGCGCCTTCGACGAAGTGGCAGAGCAACTCGCGAAAGCAGGCAAGGTCAGTGAGGCGGAGCGCTTCGCCTCAGTTGAAGAGACCCTGATGCCGCCGCGCAAGGGCGTGGTTCGCGCGCTGATTCAAGCGGCCAAGGGTGACCAGGCTGGAGCTGTGAGCGCGTTGGTGGCGTTGGGCAACGACGGCACGCGCGAAGGCGCCACGCAGCTGCTCCCTATTGATGGGCTCATCCACTTGGGTGCCAACGAAGAGTCGCTGAAGTTGGCCAAGGCCCAGCTGGAGAAGGCCGAAACGGCGAAGGACTACCACCTGGCCCTTGAGCTCTGCGGTCGAGTCGCCCACGTGTTGGAGAAGCTGGACCGACACGAGGAGATGGAAGCGCTGGAAGTCCGGATGGAGAAGATTGCCTCGGAACACGACGCCGCCCATCCACACCACTCCCACGAGGGCTGAGGGCGTCCAACTGGTGACACGCTAACGACCTAGACCAAGCCCCCACGCCTCCGCCATCGGCGTAAAGGAGCCGATCAGCCTGAGCGAGTCACCCTAGGTCTTGCACCGAGCCATCCTCCAGCCTGTACCGCGTCGCGCCCGCCACGCCGGCAAGGACGTCCTTAATAGGAACGATCGCGCCCACGGTCGTGTAGAGCAGCGGACCCGTGCGTGTCTGAGTGTGGCGCAGCGCGTACTGCTTGGCGCGAGGAAGAAACCACTCGCGCGTTGCGATCAGCGGAAGGTGATGGATCTCTCCCTCAACCAGGAACGTGTAAACGAGCACGTCCGCGGTGCTGTAGAGAAAACAGCCGGGAGTGTCCTTCTCCAGGTTGGAGACCAGCTCGAAGAAGTAATTGCGCCGCCGGCCCTGGCGATCCGCTTTCACCTCGACGCCCTTGACGTCGCCGTCAGGCAATTCCCACAGCAGGTCCACTCCCCGGTGTTGAAAGCGCGGATCCACCTGAACGTCATGAATCCGTGATTGAGGCGAGAGCGCGAGGAGGGATGCGCGGGCCAGCTCGACCCCGCGGTCCGCTGCGCCTTGAACGCCTCGCATGCTGTACGCGCGCGCCATTGAAGAGCGTTTTAGCTCAGCGGCGCAGCTCGACGCCGGTCGCGATCAGCTGAACCTCGTTGGGCTTCCCATCCTTGCCGCGTGGAACGGTGGCACCTTCGGACTCGTAGTGCTTCACGGTGTCCTCGGAGAGCTGGGCGACCTTCACGAGGCCTTTCACCTTGGCGCGCGACCCGGCGGAGTCCAGCGGCACGAAGAAACCGTAGTCCTTGAACGTGACTCGAACGCCCGGGCCCTTGTCCGCGTTCGCGGTGGCCAGCTCCATCCAGCAGCCCTTGCGCGAGCACGCTTGCCGAACTTCACCCTCGACCAACACCGTCTTGCCGTCGTGGGCGCTGGGCCTTTTGAGCAGCTCGGCCAGCTTCACCGTGGGCGCTCCCTGCGGCGCTTCACCGCGGCGAACGATGCCATCCTTGTCGGCAGGGGCGTCGGTCGCCGGACCACAGGCGCCCTTGTCGTCGTGGTGACACGGATTCCCGGGGCTGTTCGCAGGTGCGCCCGCGAGCAACAGGGTGACGACAGCGGAAGTAAGCGTGAGCATGAGGTGGCTCGTAGTCTACAGTCCTTCGCCCATGCAAGAGCCTCAGCCGCCAACTCCGGCCGTATCCGTTCCGGCTCGTGGTCCCACGCCGTGGGAGCGACGCGGTGAGCTCGGACTCGTCTCTGGGTTCTGGCAGACCTTCCGCGACTCGCTGTTTCAACCGCACCTGTTCTGGCCGTCGCTCGATCCCAAGGGAAATTTGATCGACGCGTTGCTCTATGGCTGGCTCAACACAGTGCTCTACAGCGGCCCTGGGCTGCTCTTTGGCTACGTCTCACTCAAGTTGCAGCTGCCGACGATGAGCAAGTCGTTCAACGATCTGAACAGCCCCGCCGCGCGTCAGGTGCTCGACTGGGTGCAGGACCACGCCGGCCTCTTCATGGTCGTGATGATGCTGGCCTCGCTGACGTTGTACCCGCTGGGGCAGATCATCACCGCCGGGCTTCTTCATCTGTTCTGCTTGATCACCGGCTGCGCGAAGAACGGGTTCAACGCCACCTTCCGGGTGGTCGCGTACACGCAAGGGACGCGTCTGCTGGAGTGGATACCTTGCCTCGGGTCAATCGTGGCGCTGTATCAGCTGTGGTTGATCGCCCTCGGTCTGTCAAAGAGCCAAGACAGCACCATCGGTCGCGCGGTCGCGGCGGTCCTGTTGCCGGTAGCGTTGATCTTCGTCTGCGGATGCGGTTGCGCCGCGCTCGCTTTCGTGGCGGGTGTCGCAGGTGCGGCCAAGTGAAGTGGATACGGGAACAGCCGAACCGGCGCTTCGGACTGCTCGACGCCTTGGGCGTAACGGGTTGGGTTGGACTGTTGGTCGCGCGCTTCGTTCCCATTGCGCGGCTCCCGTTCTGGGGTTGCGTCTTGCGTCAACGCACCGGTTGGCCCTGTCTCGGTTGCGGACTCACGCGCGTCGCGGATCACGTCTCACATTTCCACTTCGCCGCCGCGTGGGAAGCAAATCCCTTCGGCACCGTCGCGGCGATAGGCTTCGCGCTGCTGGCGATCTACACGGTGCTGCACCTGGGCTTCCGGATCACCGCGCCGCGCGTGGAGCTGGGCGATCGTGAGGCGTGGGCGCTGCGCGTGGTGGTGGTGCTCGCAGTGACCAGCAACTACGCGTACCTCGTGATCAAGGCGAAGTTTCCGCAGCTGCTCGGATGACGCTGATGTTTCCGGATCTCGCGCGCACGCTGGTTTCCGCGGGAGCTGAGGCGACCGGCGCTGAGGCAACACCGGACCACGCGCGGGCGCTGGTTTCCGCGGCCCACGGAGAGACGTGATGCTCCCCGCGATCGCGCTCACGATCTTCGGCTACCTCAGCGGCTCCATTCCCTTCGGCGTGCTGCTCACGCGCTGGACCCGCGGCGTAGACGTCCGCGCCGGCGGTAGCGGAAACATTGGTGCCACCAACGTCGCGCGGGTCGCGGGTAAGAAAATCGGCCTCGCGGTTCTCGTGCTCGACGCCGCCAAAGGCGCCCTGCCTGTCTGGCTGGCAACGAGGCTTATCCCCGACGCGCCCATGGTCCACGCGGCCGTCGGGCTCGCGGCCTTCCTCGGCCACGTCTTCCCCGTCTGGCTGAAGCTGCGTGGGGGCAAAGGTGTGGCCACGGCGCTGGGCGTGTTCGCGGTGCTCCTTCCTCTCTCCGCCGCCGCCGGCCTGGTCACCTATGCGGTGCTGTTGCTCCTCTTCCGAGTGAGCTCTGTTGGCTCTCTGGCCGGGGGACTTGTGGCAGTGGGGCTGGCCTTCGCGGGTGATCGTCCCCTCCCGTACGCTGCGCTCGCCTCCATGCTCTTCGCGCTGATGCTTTTCACCCACCGCGGGAACATTGGCCGACTGCTTCGCCGAGCCGAGCGCAGGCTGTAGGCATCGTCCCACCGTGGTCTACCCCGGCGCGGAGATCGCCAGCTTCGCTCGGAATATCCTGTGGCTGGCACCGCCCGGACATGAACGAGTCGTCTTACTCAAATCTGGTGCGAGCCTTGGTTCGCTCCTTGAAGGCGGTCGGCTTTTACAAAGCCGATCACCCGACGCTCGTTCAGATGCACGGCGAAGTTCTGGGTGCGCTCAAAGCAATTGGCGACGGAAAATCTGGCGTCACCTTGGCGAGCTGCGGCCCGAAGTTGCTGGTGAAACAGGGCGAGCCTCCTCTGGCGGGAACCAGCGCGAAGGCGCTCGCGGAGCACCTCTTCAAGCGGCGCATCGTCTGCCTTCGTCTCTCTCCCAAGGTCACGGCCGCGCAACTCTCCGCGATGTACGTGGTGCTGGCGGAGTCGCCGGAGACGCTCAAGGCAAACGGGGGCGTGGGAGCGCGACTTAAGGACAACGCCGGCGTGCAGGTGGTGGAGATCGACTTCGAAGCGCTCTTCGCTGGCCAAGTCAGTGAGCTGAGCGTTCCGGATCCGCTGGGTCAGTATGCAGTGCGCGAGCTGCTGCGCCTGCACAACCAGAAATCCAAAGTCGGCAACGCGCTCAACGTGAGCCTGGAGCATGTGAACTCCGCGGCATCGCTCGGCTCACTGCTCGAGTCGCTGCTCCAGTCCGCGGCGCCCGGCGTGGTCACACGTCGACTGGGGCCGCAAGAAGGCGGCGCCCGTTCGTCCCACGCGATGCCGGAGTTGGGCCAGCTCACGACGGATGATCTCGCGGAGCTGGTGGGCCAGTCATACACCCATGCCATCTCGCAGATGTCGCTGGCGGGCGCGAACGACGCGACGTTGGCGGAGACCGCGAAAGTCCTGAGCAAAGCGATGATCCGGATCAGCCCGGAAGGTCGCTTCTCCGTGTTGCGGAACCTGGCGGTGCCCGCGGCGAACGGAGCGCAGGGAGCATCAGAGGCGATGCGCAGTCTGACCCGCGAGCTGAGCCCAGAGCTGGTGGTACAGACGCTGGGTGATTCGCTGCGTGGGCAAGCAGTGGACTCGGAGGCCGTCTCCGCGGTCTGTGCGGTGATCCGCAGTCTTCACCCTGGAGACTCCGAGCGGCGCGAGTTGGTGCAAGCGCTGGATGCGTATCTGCGGCGTGAACGCGCGGCCCCGGATGGAGCGCTCTGGCAGGAGATCATTGCGGGTACGCTGGGCGATCGCGAGCTGGGCGTGATTGAGCTGCGTTTCTTGCCCGCGGCGCGAGGGCTGATCTCCTGCTTCAACACCAGGCAGAAGGCGGAGTTCAACCCCGCGCCTATTGGTGCGCTGATCGACACGCTTAACCCCGGGGTGCGGTCAGCGCGCGCGGCGGAAGTGCTGGGCATGGTGGTCCAGGGCGCGGCGGAGATGTCCGAGCCGCTCAAGCAAGCCGTCCGCGAAGCGGTGGAGTCGCGGTCCGCGGATCGCGCCATGGGCAAGCCGGTGATCGAGCTGCTGGCGAACCTCTGTGACCGTGGCGAGAAGAAGGGCGTCCGTTCCTCGCAGGCGATGTTGGCGAGGCAGCTTCTCTCTGGACAGAAGGGCGTGCTGCGCGCGATTCAGATTGCGCAGGCGGGACGGTTGCCCAACTCCACCATGGTGGCCGAAGCGCTGCTCGCCGGCTTCGACATGCCGCTGCAGACGGAGGAGCGCAAAGAGCTGCAGGAGGTCTTCACCGCGCTGCCCGCGCAGACATTGCATTCGCTCAAAGCACGCGCGACTGACGCGTCCGGCTCCGCGGTGCATCACCTGGTTCAAGCCCTGGTTCGAAGCAACCCCACGGGCGCGGTCGACTTCGCGCGCACCGTGCTGCGCCACCGCGACGTGCGGGTGAAGGAGTCGATCCTCAAGGCGCTCGCAGGGGCGGGGGAGCATGCCGTGGCACTGCTCGCGGTGATCGCCGGCTGTGACACCGACGAGACGTCGCGGAGCGCGCTGGGATTGGAAGCGTCCAACGACGAGCAGCCGCTCTTGGGCCTGCAGCGGACCGCGATGCAGGCACTCGGACTCACGCGGGCGGAAGCAGCGGTGCGCGCGCTCGACCAACTCCTCAACCGCAAGAAGGTGATCGGCGGTCGCACCTACGACGTGTTGCGCGCGGACGCCGCGTTGGGGCTCTCCATGCACGGCACTCCCGCCGCGCGCGCGGTGCTCACCGAAGGAAAGAAGAGCAGCCACAAACCCATCCGTGACGCTTGTGAGCGCGCTCGAGGTGGCCCGTGAGCGTCGGCAAGGACTACGCGAGAGAGCTGGCGGCGCGATTGGCCGGCGCCGCGCACAGCCGCCGAATTTATTCCGCCGGCAGCCCAGTGCTGCAGACGACGCTGGAGTCGCTGCACAAGGAGTTCGTGAAGTGTTTCGAGCAACTGCCTGAGGGCACCGCGGTGACGGTGGCCTTGCTGGGCGATGGGTTGGCGATCTCCGGGCAGCCGATCTTGGAGCCGAGCAACGCGTTGATTCGCCTCATCGAGCAGATGAAAGCGCGCGACGTGGAGATCATCTCCTTCCAGCGCGGCGCGACCATCGCGGAGTTGGACGCGTTCCTCACCTTCTTGAACGCGGATCCCACGGAGGTTGGCTCGGGCGGGAGCTGGCTGCGAGAGCATGGCGTTCAGACGATTGAAGTGCGGCACCTCAACTTGGGCGGCGGCTCAGTTTCCTCTCCGGGTTTGAGCTCGTATCGCGATGTCTTCCGCGGTGGCGCGGCGACGCTGCAGCGGGAGTTCAAGCGCGCGGCGGCGCAGGGCGACGTGGAGGTGCGGCCGCTGGTGGAGCTGTCGAAGACGTTGGTGGGCCTCATCACTCCGGAGCAGGCCGTGCCCTTGCTCTTGCCGCTGCGCGATCGCGAAGACTTCTTGGCGCTGCACTCCATGAACGTGGCGGTCCTCACGGCAATGCAGGCGATGGCGCTCGATCTCTCACCGCAGATGGTGGCGGAGGCGTGCCTCGCCGGATTGCTGCATGACGTTGGCAAGACGAGGCTACCGCCGGGGCTGCTCGAGAAGACCAGTGGCTTGAGCGAGAAGGAACAGCTGCTCCTGGATAACCACGGCTTCGAGGGTGCGAGGATCATCACCAACTCGCCCGGCGCCCCCGCGTTGGCGGCGATCGTCGCGATGGAGCACCACATGCCCTCGAAGGGCACGCCCACGCCGCTCATCGAATCTCAGCTGATCGACATCGCGGATGCGTTCGACACCCTGCGCTCGCTGCGGCCGTTTCAAGATCGCGAACGCCTGCGGGTGGCGTTGGAGCTGCTCAACAGCAACCTCTTCGACAACCTCTCACCGTACCTGGTCAGCCGCTTCGCCACGCTCTGCAACTACTTCCGCGAAGGCGACTCGGTGGTCCTGACCTCCGGAGACACGGGCCGCGTCGTCGACACCCATCCAGAGAGCGCGTGGCACCCGATGGTGGAGATTCTGGAGAGCCGCGGCGGAAAGAACCCCCCTGGCACCGTGGTGGATCTTGCGCTGCGCCAACCCGAAGGCGTGCGCTACATGCCGTCCAGCCACTTCCAAGGGCTGACCGCGGAGCAGCTCAAGCTCTTGGGGTGATGGTCCTGGCGGTACCGAGGTTTACGGCGCTCACCCCCGAACGTTGAGATGCGCGTGGGACGGCGGCGAAGGCTGCACTGACGACTGTCGACGTTCACACGCCGCGGGTGGGAGCACCGTAGCCGTAGAGCGCGCATTCAATGGGGCCGTTCCACAGCTCGCGCCGCGCGGTGGGACGTGCGTGGAAGGCGCTCTCGAACGCGGGATTTCCGCAGAGCACAGACATGCGCCAGCCGCCCTTCAGCAGGGGCGCCAGGTTGTCGCCCAGCTTGAAGTAGAAGGACTTCATTCCCTTCTGCCCGTGGCCTCCGGTGAGGCGATCCCCGTAAGGCGGATTCGTCACCAGCAGCCCCGGGGGGACGTTGTCGACTGGCAGCGGCGCAGTCGCATCGCCTTCGCGAATCTCAATCTCGCGCGAGAGCCGCGCCGCCTTCACGTTTCGAGTCGCGGCTTCCACCGCTTCGTCGCTCTTGTCCAAGCCGATGATCGGATACGGCGCCTGACGTTCGTACGCGCGCGCCTCCTGGCGGAGCCCGTTGAGAATCTCCTTCGCCTGCGCGGCGTGAGAGGGCCAACGCTCCACCGCGAAACTTCGATTGAGAGCAGGGGCGCGACGGCAGGCGATCATCCCGCCCTCGATGAGGAGCGTTCCCGATCCACACATGGGATCAACCAGCGGCTCATCTCCGGTGTACGCGGCGGCACGAAGAATCGCCGCGGCCAGCGTCTCCTTCAAAGGCGCCACGGTGGGCTGGGTGCGGTAACCGCGGCGGTTGAGAGGATCCCCCGCAAGATCGAAGGACAGCGAGAGCTTGGTCCCCGCCAAATGAGCGACGACTTGGAACACCGGGTTCTTCGTGTCGACATCCGGCCGCGCGCCCAGCTTCTGCCGGAGCCGGTCGACGATGCCGTCTTTGATCTTCAACGCGACGAACCCTGAATGCAGGTGCTCGCTCCCCTTGAGCGTCGCCTCCACCGCGAAGGTCGTCGAAGGCGTGAGGTGCTCTTCCCAGGGAACCGCGTGCGCGGCCTCGTAGAGCCCCTCCGCGCCCTTCGCCTCCATCTCCTCGAGCGGGTAGAGGATCCGCATCGCGATGCGGGTCCAGAGGCTGATCCGCAGCAGCTCATTGATGTTCGCGGCGAAGCGAACGCCCCCGCGATCTTGACGGACCTTGGCCGCGCCCAGCTCGCGAAGCTCCTCCGTGAGGAGCGGTTCGGTGCCGCGCGCCGCGGTGGCATAGAGAGAGAGCCGTTCAGGC
>JBQTKE010000183.1:0-8871 GCA_052386435.1 Myxococcaceae bacterium | reverse complement strand
GCCGCGCTGTTGGAAGAGCTGCACGAGCCACTCGATGCCAGCGAAGGCTATGCACAGGTGTTGCGGCTGTGGCCGGATCACGGGCCCGCGGTCGAAGCGTTGCGCCGTCTGGTCTTGGAGCCCTCATCGCGCCAACACGCTGCCCAGATTTTGGAATCGCGGGCACGCGCGGGCGAAGATGCCGGTTTTTTGCTGGACGTGGTGGAGGCGCTGGCGGAAGGGGCCGACACCAAGCCGGAGCTGCTCGCCGAGCTGGCCGGACTCTATGAGCAACACCAAGAGCTGACCTCGGCGTTTGGTCAGCGCATCCGCCTGCTTCACGCTCGGCCTGAAGATGAAGCCAACCGCGCGGCGCTGGATCGTCTGGCGCCAACCCTGCAGCTTGAAGACGAGCTGGCGGCGGCCTACGAGGAGCAAGCAGAGCAGAACCCCAACGCGCCTTCGGATCTCGTGCTGCGGTTGGCGAAGCTGAACGAAGGCCCGCTCGCGCAACCCGCGAAGGCGGCGCGCTTTTGGGAGCGGCTCTCCAGTCGTCAAGAGCACGCCGCAGCAGCGTTCGCGGCCTTGGATCGGCTCTACATCGCCTTGGGAGATCAAGCCGCGCGGGCGGGGGCGATGGAGCGCGCGGTCTCCCTGGAGCCGACCGCGGAGGCCAAGGTCGCCCGCCTGCGCGCGCTGGCCGCTTTGGCTGAAGACGAGCTGGGTGACTTCGAGCGCGCCGCGCGGGGCTACCGCGAGCTGCTCAAGCTCAGCCCAGACGATGCCCACGCGCGGACGGCGCTGGCACGGCTGCTCGCGCAGACAGGTCAGGCCGCGGAGCTGGCGGAGCTCATTCAAGGCGACGTCGACGCCGCGCTGCAAAGAGGCGACGTCGCTGGCTCGCGCGCGCACCGCGTGAGGTTGGCCAAGGTCCGCCTCCTTCAGCTCGACAATCCCGAACGCGCGATGGAGCTGCTCTCCGCGGTGCTCGCGGAAGAGCCGGATCACCCTGGGACGGTGGAGGCGCTGGAGGACGTGCTTCTGGCGGACGACGGCGACGCCCGGCAACAAGCGGCCGGACTGCTCGCGCCGGTCTACGAACGAGCGGAGAGATTCGAGGAGCTTGGGCGCGCGTTGGAGATTTTGGCGGAGGCGACGGAGGCCCCCTCCTCTCGCTCTGCGTTGCTGCGGCGCGTGGCCACGCTCCACGACACCAAGCTCAACGACACCGCCGGCGCGTACCGCCTGGCGCGACAAGCGCTGGTGGCGAACCCGGATGACCCCACCGCGTTGGAGCTGTGCCTGGAGCTGTCAAAGCGGGCGCATCAGGACGAACAGACCGCGGCGCTGCTGCAGCAGCTGATCTCCGAAGGTCCTCCGCGCGGGCGCATTCCGCTGCGCCGTGCCGACGCCCGACTCTACGAAGGGCTGTGGAAACCAGAGGTCGCTCGGGAGGCGTGGCGCGCGCTGCTCGAAGTCGATCCCACCGACGCGGAGGCATTGGAGGGGTTGGCGCGATCGCTCGAAACGGGCGGTGGCTCCACAGAGCTGCTGCAGATCCGCAAGCGTCAGCTCCTGCAGGCGACCGGGCGAGAACAACGGGCGGAGTTGTTGCAGCGGCTCTCCATCGTACAGCAGCAGCTGGGCGACGAAGAGAGCGCGCTGGAGAGCTTGCGGCGGTTGCTCGATCTCGACCCCGGCAATGCACTGGCGCTGGAGCAGGCGGACCGGCTCTGCGAACGGCTGGAGAAGTGGGATGCGCTGGCGAGTTTGATCGATCAGCGGATCCGCGCCGCGAGCACTCCGGGCGCGGCCTTGGCCCTGCGCTTCCGGCTGGCGGAGCTGCGCGAGAGTCGTTTGGCGGATCGCACCGGCGCGCTGACGCTGCTCCGCGAGGTGCTGGAAGCGGCGCCAGGTCACCGCGCGACAGTCGCGCGTTTGGAGACCATGCTCGGGCGCGAGCCGCGCAACACCGCGCTGCTGGATCTGCTGATCCACGTCTACCGAACCGCGCAAGATGGCCCGCGGCTGGCTCCCAAGCTGGAGGCCCGCGCGGCGCTCACGGATGAGCCCGCGGACCGCAAGGCGCTGTATTTGGAGCTCGCCTCGGTCCTGACCGATCCAGAGCTCCGCTTCGTCGCCCTCTCGCGGGCCTTCAGCGAGGATCCCGCGGATGTCGCCCTTCGCGAACGGCTCTCCCAGTCCGCGGCGGTCGCCAAAGCCCAGGACGACCTGGCGAACCTCTATGAGCGCGAGCTGCCTCGCCTTGAGGATCCCAAGCAAGCCGCTCAGGTTCGTTTCGAGCTGGGCGAGCACTACCTTGCGACGGGTCAGCCGAAGCGCGCCGCGGAGCAACTGGAACAGCTGCAGGGTGCGCTGCCGGAGAAGGAAGATGCGATCCTCGTTCAGCTGGAGGGCGTCTACCGCGCGCTGAACCAACCCGCGCAGTGGGCCGGCATCCTCGAGCGTCGCCTTGCTCGGACTTCCGACGACGCCACGCGGACCACCCTGCTCACCACGCTGGCCGGTCTGCAGGAAGGACCTCTGGCGAAGCCCGCGCAGGCAGCCGCGACGTACGAGCAGGTCCTGACGCTCGCGCCTAAGGACGTGGAGATTGCGCGCAAGCTGGAGCGCCTCTACGCAGCGCTGGGTGACACCTTCAACCGGCTGGCGATGCTGGAGCTGCAGATCTCCCTGCTCGATGGCCACGCACGCGAGACGACAACCCTCACCTATGCGTCGGCGCTGGTCGAAGCGGGCGAGTCCAAGCGCGCGGTCGGACTCTACCATGACGTACTCGCGAGGTCTCCTCAGCACCCCACCGCGTTCGGCTCGTACACCCAGGCGCTGAAGGCCAGCGGTCAACTGGAGGAGCTGCAGAAGGTCCTCGTCGATCGCATCTCGCGGACGCTGGAACCCACGGAGCTGGCCACGCTGCACGCCCAAGTCGGCGACCTGCTCCACCGCGAGCTGAGGCGACCTGAAGAAGCGGTCGCCCACCTCAAGGCCGCGCTAGAGCGCGCGCCCACCCGCGTCGAACTCTTGGAGTCGCTGCGCGATGTGTACGAGACGCTCGGCCGAAGCGATGATCTCGCTGCCACGCTGCGCCGGCTGCTCGTCGTGGAGACGGATGCGACGCGCCGGGCCTCGCTCCGGCTCAAGCTGGCTGAAGTGCTCGCCGGCCTCGACCGCGCAGGCGAGTCGATGGACGCCGCGGGGCCGGTGCTGGCCGACATCATCGCGGACGGTGGCACTCCGGAAGAGATCCAGCGCCTCACCGCCCTTTATGAGCGGCTGAAGAGCCAGGAAGGACTGGCGCAACTGCTTGAAGCGCGCGCGAGTCACGCCGAAGGCGCCGAGGCGCTGGAGCTGCTCCACGACGCCGCGACACGCTGGTTGGATTCGCAGGAACCGGAGCGGGCCGCGCCGGTGCTGGAGCGGATCCTCGCCAAGCGTCCTGATGATCGGATTGCCTTCGATCAGGCGAGTGGTCTCTACGCAACCCAGTCTGCTTGGGCGGAGCTGGCGACGCTGCTGGAGCGCTTCCTGCCGTACGTTCCGAACGAAGAACGGCTGGCGACGCTGCTCAAGCTGGCCGACCTCCAAGAGACGCGACTGGCGCGTCTGCCGCAGGCGGTGGACTCACTCTGCGCGGCGGCTCACCTGGCGCCACAAGACAAAGCGCTGCGCGCGCGCTTGGAGAAACTGGCGGAGCAGGCCCACGCCGAAGCGGCGGTGGCGAAGACGTACGAGTCGGTCGCCGCGTCTCAGCCGTGGAGTGAATCGGTGGAGCAGATGCTCCACACGCTGGCGCGACTCTGCGATCGAACCCTAAACGATCCGACCAAGGCCGAAGCCTCACTCCGGAAGATCCTCGACTTCGATCCGACTAACCTGGGGGCGCTCGAGGCGCTGGAAGCGCTCTTCACTCGACGAAAGCTGCACGACCGCTACGTCCAGGTGCTCGAGGACAAGTTGGAGGTCACCGGCGACATCACCGCGAGGCAGAAGATCCTGCGCGAGATCGCCCGGGCTTTTGATGAGCGGATGGACGACGCCGTGCGCGCGGACGCCGCCTTGGAGCGCTCGCTGCAGCTGGCGCCGACCCTGGAGACCCTGCAGGCGTTGATCGATCTGCACCGACGCGGACGCCGCTGGAAGGATGTCGTGGCCGCGCTCGGCAGAGCGCGGTCACTGGGAGCGACGAGTGAAGACCGCGCTGCTCGGAGGGTGGAGGCAGCGTCGGTTCAAGAGAAAGAGCTCAACGACGTGCCGGCAGCGATCGTGTCGCTCAAGGCCGCGCTCGAGGACGATGGCACGCACGCTCCCGCCTACGCGGAGTTGGAGCGGATCTACACCGCGCTGGATCGCCCAGCGGATCTGTTGGCGCTCCACGAACGGCAGCTGGCGATCTCCGACTCCAACGAAGAACGCACCGCGCTGCTCCGCCGCTGCGCTGCCTTAAGCGAGACCCGGCAAAAGAACCTGGGCGCCGCGGATCGCTATTTAGAGACGTTGATCGGCATCGTTCCGACCGACCTGGAGGCGCTGCGCAAGCTCACCGTGCTCAAGCGCACACTCAACCGTCACGCGGAGCTGGCGGCGCACACGGAGCGGCTCATTCCGCACGTCGGTAAGGCGGAGCAGATCGAGCTCTTACTCGAGCAAGGCGCCTTGCTTGGAGGTCCGCTCAAACAGTCTGAGCGAGCGCTCACCGCGTACACGCGGGTTTTGGAGCTGGACCCCCGGCACCGCGCCGCAATGTCCGCCTCCGCGGATCTTCAAGAGAAGGCGCGCAACTGGCCCGCCGCGCTGGAGCTGGTGCAGCGCGAGGCGCGCGTGGTCACCGCGGGCCCTGAGGCAGCGAGCTTACAAGCGCGGATGGGGCGCATCCTCGACACCCAGCTCAGGGATCGTCCCAAGGCCAAGACCGCGTACCAGGAAGCGCTGCGGCTGCACGGCGCGCACGACGAGGCCACCGAAGCGCTGCTCCGCATCTACCAGGAAGAAGAGAACTGGACGCTCTACGAGAAGACGCTCACCCAACGTGCTCAGCACTCGGAGCCCGGTGCACCGCGTGCACGCGCGCTGGTCGCGGTGGGCAAGTTCTCCCTTGAGCGACGCAAGAACCAGGAAGGCGCACGCAGCTGGTTCGAGCAGGCGATCCGCGCCGAGCCCGACAACGCCGAAGCGGCTGCCGCGCTCGCCGATCTCTATCTGGCAGCGGAAGACTGGCTGGCCGCGGAGCGGATGCTCGACGTCGTCGTCCGTGATCTCGCCCGTCGCGCAGGTCCACATCCTTCGACCGGAGATGCCCACGCGCTCGCCGCGGAGCTCACCAAGCTGGGCGAGATCTCCCTGCGCTTGGGCGAGCAGGCCAAGGCGCTCAAGACGCTCGAGTCGGCGCTCAAGCTCCACTCGACCTATCTGCCCGCGCTGCGTGCTTTGGGAACGCTGCGCGCGAGTCTCCGGCAGTACGCCGAGGCGCAGAAGATCTTCGAGAGCTTGTTAGTCCACCACCGCTCCGCGCTCGCGCCCAAAGACGTGGCCGAGCTCTACGTACGCAGCGGCGACCTGTTCGTCCTCAGAGGCGAGAACGAGCGCGCGCGGTCTGAGTTCGAACGGGCGCTCGCGGTGGAGTCGCGCTTGGCGCCCGCTCTGCGCGGTGTCGCCCCTGTCTACGACGCTTTGGGACTGCACGACCGCGCGCTCGAGGCCCGGCAACGGTTGTTGCTCTTGGTTGAAGGCGAGGAGAAGTACCGGCTGTGTCTTGAGATCGCGAACATCACCAAGGAGAAGGTGAAGAACCTCACCCTCGCGGTGGACGTGCTGCTGCAGGCGCTCAAGATAAAGCCCGGATCGGTAGAGGTCCTTGAGCGGCTCTACGCGGCGTATCGCTCCTCTCATCAGGGACAACGCGCGGCGGATACGCTGCAGAGTCTGTTGAAGACGCCGGAGGTGCGGGCGGATCTCACGCGACAGAAGACGGCGCAGCTCTCGCTGGCGGAGACATACCGAGACGAGCTTCGCGACGCCGAAAGAGCAGCGAGCGCGTTCAACGCGGCGCTGGATCTCGACTGGAAATTCTTGGAAGCGCTGCGCGGGCTGGAGAAGCTCTACACCCAAGCCAAGCGCTGGCGGGAGTTGGAAGAGGCGTACAACCGGATGATTCGCCGCATCCCCGAGACCGCAGAGACGCTCGCGGTGAGGATGACGATGTGGCGCACCCTGGCCGAGCTGCAGCTGCACGTGCTCGCTCAGCCGGACAAGGCGATTGCCTCGTACCAGGTGGTCGCGCGTGACGCTCCCAACGATGCCGCCGCGCAGGAGCAGTTCGCGCTGCTCGCCTCGAAACGACCGGGCATGGAGGATCTCGCGGCCGAAGCGTTCCGCAAGGCCGCCGCGGCTTCGGAGAACCCCGCGACCTCGGTGGTCGGCTTCGCCACCTTGGCTGCGCGCCGCAAGCGCCCGGACACGGCGTACCTGGCGGCGAAGGCAGCGACGGTGCTGCTCCAGACCACGGGAGCCGAAGAGCGGGACATCGTCTCGCGGACGTTGGTGGCAGATCAGCCGAAGGGCTCACTCACGGACCGCCTGTGGAAGTCCCACCTCCTTCATCCGCAAGTCCGCGGCCCGCTGGGCGAGCTGCTGGCGCTGCTCTCCGAGCAGCTGGGCGAGAAGCTGTCGCTGTCACTCTCGAAGTACGACCTCAACGCCAAGAAGCACCGCGTGGAGCTGCCCAGTGCGCCTGAGCCCTCGCTGCAGGCGCTGCGGAAGGCCGGGACGGCGCTGGGTCTGCCGCTCCCGGAGATCTACTCCGCGTTCCTCACCGGTACGCGCGAGCGCGCGACCAAACGCGGCAGTGGCCCTCTGCCCGACGCGCTGATCGGCATCGAGGTGCTGGGAACCTACCCGCCCGCTCTCAAGATCGGTGGCCGGCTCTTCCAAGAGACCGGCGCGAAAGAGCTGCTCTACCTGGCGGGGCGCGCGCTGGCGGCGCTGCGCCCAGAGCTGATGCTGCTCAACCGCGTGGAAGCGCCTCGCCTTCCGCAGCTCCTACAAGCGGCGATTTGGCTCTCTGGCCTGCCGCCGCCCGCGGACGTGAAGGTCCTGGAGAAAGAGCGAAAGCTCCTCGACAAGGCTCTCACCGACAGCGGACGAAACGCGCTGACTCGACTGGGCCGCGAAGCCGCGCCGCTGCTCATGGATCCCCAGGCACTGCCGCGCTACGTGGAAGGGGCGGAGCTCACCGCGATGCGCGCGGGCGCGCTGCTCGCCGCGGACGTCGCCGCCACCCAGCGGATGATCCTCTCGGAAGCAGGTCGCGTGAGCGAGAAGGCCAAGCTGCGCGACCTCATCCTCTTCCAGATGTCCGAGGACCTGGTCGCCCTGCGCGCAGCGTTGGGCATGGGCGTGGGTTAGACCCAAGATCGAAGCAGCCTCTCGGGCGTACGGTACGGTTCAGATGGACTGGAGGGTCGCGGCGCAGCCGGCCTTTCGGAGACAAACTTTCCCAGCAAATCCAAGCGCCTGAACCGAGGCACGCACTCTGCAAAAGAGTCAGCGCACATTGCTTTGGAGGTCTCATGTTTTCACGCAAAACCAGACTCGTCAGCGGTTCCCTCTTCGTCGCGACACTCGTTGTTGGCTGCGGCTCCACGGATGACGAGCTGCTCCGGGAACAAGGAGAGGCTCCGCTCGTTGCCGTGGGGGCGGCAGCCGACGGTGGAAATCTTGAAAGCTGCAAGCCGGCCAAAGCCCTGGTCTGTCACATCCCTCCAGGCAATCCGGCGAACGCGCACTCGATCTGCATCGGCCTGCCCGCGGTGTCGCCTCACCTTCGGCTGCACGGTGATTACGAGGGCAGCTGCGTGCGCTCCGCGGACGGCAGCGTTCTCCTGCCTGACGGCGGCCTGCTCGAGGGCAGCGTTCCTGGCAACGGAAAGGGCAAGAACGACGGCAAGCCCGAGCATGCCGCCGACGGAGGCTCTGCCGACGATGACGGTCCTGGATCCGACTCGGGCTCCGGCGACGACTCGGGCTCCGGCGACGACAGCGATCCGAGCCCAGATGGCGGATCCATCGGTTGAAGGGGCGGGATTGCTCGCCCACTGCTAAAGTCGAGGCCACATGTTGCAAGAAGACGTCCGCAGAATTTGTTCACGACTGCATGCAGCGCGCCTGGGCGCCGTCATGTTCATGTTCCTGGGCTCGGCCCGCGCGCAGACATCGAACACGGATGCGCGCGTGCTGGTTCACGCGGCGCTCGAAGAACTGGCCACGCTGCCTTCAGCGCCACCTGCGCTCCCCGGGGCGTCGGATAGCATCGATCCGCGGCGCAAGGTGGACACGCTCCCGCGCGGGCTGCAGCAGAAGAAGATCAACGCCAACACCGAGGCCGCGCGCGCCGACAAGGGCAACAAGAGCGGACTCTCCGAGGAGACTCTCAAGGGCAAAGGCAACGCATCGGTCAATTCGAGCGTGAATGCCGCCGCGCAATCCGCCGCGGGCCAAGCACGTGCCGCCGAAGCGAAGAGCAGAGCGAAGGAACGCGGACCGAAAGACAAAGAGCAGGACAAACCGAACAAGCCTTGAGAGCAAGTTCGAAGGGAGGAGTCGCGCCGTTGGGGATGGGGCGGACGATCGTTGCCCTCACAGTGCTGGCCGGAGCCGCCGCGGGTCGCAGTGAGTCCGACGCACGCCTTGCATCCGGTGCGTCCTATTTCCGAAGGGGCGAGTTCGATCGCGCGCTCATTGAATTTAAAGTCGCGCGACAGCTGGGCGCGAAGGGCGAAGTGGGCTGGTACAACGGCGCGGCGCTGACCACTCAGCACCGTGCGGAAGACGCCCTGGAGGCCTACTCCCTGGCGGACCAAGAGTCAGCCAGCGCGC
>JBQTKE010000182.1:0-10220 GCA_052386435.1 Myxococcaceae bacterium | reverse complement strand
CGGCCATGAAGCCCGCGTGACCGATGGAGAACTGACCGGTCATGCCGTTCACAACGTTCAGCGACACCGCGAGGATCACGTTCACGCCGACCAGCGACGCCAGATAGACGAAGAACGGATAGTCGATGCTCAGCCACTGACACAGGGCCAGAACCAAGGCAGCCACGAGCAGCGGCAGCGGTCCGCGCAACCAGGACGGAGCAGCGGAGCCCATCTACACCTTCTCCGCGGTCACCCGCCCGAAGAGTCCTTCCGGGCGCACCAGCAGGACCAAGATCAAAAAGCCGAACGCCACAGCGTCGCGCCAGCTGGACGAGGAATACCCGACGATGAACTCCTCAATCAGCCCCAGCAACAGCCCACCCACCACCGCGCCCGGCACGTGGCCAATGCCACCAATCACCGCGGCGACGAAAGCCTTCAGCCCCACGTACATGCCCATCAACGGCTGCACCGCGGTGTCTTTGATCGCGTAGAGCAGCCCGGCACACGCCGCTAGCGCCGAGCCCAACATGAACGTCACCGCGATCACGCGGTCGGTGGGAATTCCCATCAAAGCAGCGGTGCGGTGATCGAACGAAACCGCGCGCATCGCTCGACCAAAGCGCGTCTTGAAGACGAGGTACTGCAACCCCAACATCATTAGAAGCGCGATGCCCAGCGAGATGACCTGCCAATTCCAGATGATCAGGTCGCCGTCGCCGATTTCGAGCCAGGGCTTGGCGAGGATGATCTCCGGGAACCGCCGCGACTTCGCGCCAGGCAGAAACCCGATATCGAGTTGAAAGCCGTAGGAGAGCGCGAACGAGATGCCGATCGCAGTAATCAGCGACGTGAGCCGCGGCTTCTCTCGCAGGGGCCGATACGCAAAGCGTTCGATCACGAACCCCAGCAGCGCGCACCCGGCCATCGCGACAAAGAAGATCAGGATCACGCCCAAGAACGAGCTGTTCTTCTCGCTCCCCAGCTGCAGCGCGGTGGCGTAGCCCATGTAGCAGCCGACCATCATCACGTCGCCGTGCGCGAAGTTGATCAGCTTCAACACGCCGTAGACCATCGTGTAACCCAGCGCGACCAGGGCGTAGATGGTCCCAGCCGCGAGGCCATTGATGAGGTGCTGAAGGATCTCGATGATCACGGGTTGACGGTCGCGACGAACTTCGTCTTGCCCTCAGTGACCTGCAACACGACCGCGGGCTTCACCGCGTCGCGGTTCGCGTCCATGGAGATGGTGCCCGCCGCGCCTGGGAAATCTTTGATCTGCTTCAGGGCATCGCGAATCGACTCGCCGGAGAGATCCTTGGCTCTCGTGAGCGCTTCCACCGCGAGCCGGCCGCTGTCGTAGCCCAGCGCCGCCAGACCATCCGGCGCTACGCCGCCGTACGCCTTCTTGTAGTCCTCCACGAACTTGCGAACGCGCGGGTTGGGATCATCCACCGAGTAGTGGTTGGAGAAGTATGAGTTCTCAATCGCGCTGCCACCGAGCTCAAACAGCGTCGCCGAGTCCCAACCGTCGCCGCCCATCAGCGTCGACTTCAGCGCCAGCTCACGTGCCTGCCGCGCGATCACGCCGACGTCCGTGTAGTAGCCCGGGATGTAGATGCCCTCCGGCTTGTTGCGCTTGAGCGCGGTGAGCTGCGCACGAAAATCAGAGTCGCCTTTCGAGTACGCCTCAATGCCGACGATCTTGCCGCCCATCTCGGCGAACTTCTTCGCGAAGACTTCAGTCAAACCATCCGAGTACGCGCTCTTCTGATCTTTCAGAATCGCCACGTTGTTGAGCTTGAGGTTCTCGCGCGCGAACTTCGCCATCACGTAGCCCTGAAACGGATCGATGAAGCAGGCACGAAAGATGTAGTCGCCGACCTGGGTCACCTTGGGGTTGGTGGACGACGGGGTGATCATCGGCACCTTCGCCGCCTGTGCCAGAGGCGCCATTGCCAGCGAGTTGCTGGACGCGACCTCACCCAAGATCAACTTCACCTTGTCCTGGTTGATCAGCCGCGTCACCGCGTTGGCCGCCTCTTCGGGCTTGCCCTGATCGTCGTAGACGCGGACCGCAAGCTTCTTGCCCTTCACGCCACCAGCTGCGTTCGCTTCGTTGAGCGCCATCTCAATGCCATTGCGGGTGGAGATGCCGAAGGTCGCCTCGGAGCCAGTCAGCGAACCGACCTCGCCCAGGAGTATGACGTCGTCCCCTGCAGGCGTGGGGCTCTTGTCCAGAGTGCCCGTGGCGGGCTGCGCGGTGGTGTTGTTGACCGGCGTCTGCGTGGACTTCTTCTCGCAGCCCATCGACGCAAAGAGAGCGGCCAAAACAAGGGTAGGCCCCACGTACCCGAGAGACGTCCGGCGCATTCAAACCTCCAGTGAAAGGCGGGTCTTCTATGGGGCTTGCCCACAGGGGTCAAGGCGCGTCTTCAGGCGGGATTGGGCGCGCGCTTCTCGATCTCCGCGAGGTAGTGCTCCAGCTTTTTCTCCTCACGCGACACATCGAACCCCACCGCACGCGCACCGTCGAGGATCGCGATGCACATCATCAGCACGCGCACGGTCTCCCGGGTAGGCGGGCGATCGAGATGACCGAAGAGCTCGTGCTCAAGACGCGCCGTGAGTGTCGCGTAGTCGCGCAGACAAGCCACGGGCGGAAGATCGTCAATCGCTCCCGTCTGGCGGAGGTTCGGCGCGAAGGCAATGCCCACGTCGGAGAGCGCGATCTCATGGCCATCCGAGTAGCGCAGGACCAAGTACGTCCCCTGCGTCTGCGCATTCACGCGTGAAGCCACCGACTCCACGTCAGCGATCCGCAGAGGCAACGTCTTCACACCTGCAACGTCGAAGAGCGTGCCGCCCGTTTCGTCGAAGAGGACTGATTGTGAATGCGCCGCGCAGTAGTCGCGAACAGTCTGGGTGCCGGAAACGTGATCCATCACGGCGGCGCAACGTATCCGACCGCTCGCGCGGGGGCGAGTGCCATCCATGGTGCGTCAGAAGCGCGGGGGCGCTGACAATTCGTCAGGGGCTTCATGAAACCACTGTCGGATCCGTCGACGGCATGCGCCGAGCCCAGTCACAGGTTCGCGCAAGACTCGAGGCGGATGACCCGCGGTCGTGACACACGCGGGATGCACTTGACCGGAAGTGGCTCTCTCCTCTCGCTCGCGCTGATGTTAGGCGGGGCGCATGGCAAAGCCGATTCCCGCGGGACCCAAGGCCCAGTCGCTGTTCTGGGGACACCTCAAACAACTCGCTCCTGACTGGGTCGGCCCTCTTGCCGCGGACCGCGAACGTTACGGAGACGTGGTGCCTTATCGCCTGGGCCCTCGCCCCTACTTGGCGATTCACGATCCCGCGTTGGTGGAAGAGATCTTCCTAAAGAAGCCCAAAAGCTTTCTGCGATCCGACTCGCACCGACTGGCCAAGCCGCTGCAACGCGACGGCCTGTTCATGAATGATGACTACAACTCATGGCTCGCGCGGCGGCGAATGATGGCGCCTTCGTTTCACAAGAGCTCACTGGCCCGCTATGCGGAAATCATCACGGAGACGATTGACGAGGAGTTGAAGCAATGGCCTGAGAACCAGCCGTTCGACATCAATCCCAGAATGTCGCAGGTGGCGTTGACGGTCACCGCGCGTTCCTTGTTTGGGAGCCGACCCACCGGCGGCAGCGAGCTCGCCCAAAGCCTGAACGCCTTGATGGCCGTGTTCAACGAACGGTTGGACAGTCTGCTGCCTCTTCCTGAGTGGCTTCCCGTCCCTGCGATTCGGCGAATGCGTAAAGCGGTGAAGGGCTTCGACAAGGTGATCGCGGAGTTCATCGCGGAGCACCGCGCGAACAAGCAGAGCGAGCCCAATGACTTCTTGGCGATGTTGCTGGCTGCTCGCGATGAGTCAGGCGCTGGCCTCACCGATGCCCAGGTTCGCGATGAGGCGGTGACGCTCTTCTTCGCGGGCTACGAGACGAGCGGATCTTCCCTCGCGTTTGCGCTTCATCAGCTGGCCGCTCATCCGGAGCTCCAGGAACGACTCCGCGCCGAAGTGGCGCAACTCAACGGCGGCGTACCCACGCTCTCCACACTGGGTCAGCTCAAGTACCTCAACGCGTTCATCAGCGAGCTGCTGCGCCTCTACCCTGCGGCCTGGGGCCTCAGCCGAATGGCGGGCGAAGACGTCGAGATCGGCGAATACACGATCAAGAAGGGCTGGCACGTGACGGTCGCCAGTTGGCTCATCCACCGCGACGAGCGCCTCTGGAAGAACCCGCTTCAATTCAATCCGGACCGTTGGCTGGATGGCTCGACGGACAACCTACCCAAGGCCGCGTACTTCCCCTTCGGTCTGGGCGGACGAATCTGCCTGGGAGCGGAGTTGGCCAAGACGGAGATCGCGCTGGTCCTGGCGCGAACACTCGCGTCGCGCGTGGTGCTCCCGACTTCGGAGCGCCCACTCGAAGTCTCGTTGGGTTGGACGGTTCGACCCAAGGCGCCCATTCTGCTGCGAGCGCAGCGCATATCGAGCGCTCAACAGCTGGCCGGCTAAAATCCAACCACGTTCAACCCTGGATCGCGCTGTCGGGGATGACGCGTTCCTCGCCCTTATAGCGAATGCCCTTTCCTAGAGCCCCGCTGGTTGCTCGTTCGACCCGCTCAGCCTCACGGGTTGCCTGCGCGACGTTGGCGAACGTGTCTTTCACCGCGCCCGGGGTTGCTCTGACGGCGTCGCCCGCCAGCCTCGCCACGACGCCAGTGTTTTGGGCTCCCCGCCGCACCTGCATCGAAGCCCTTCCGGCCACGCTGGCAGCTCCTCGCGTCGTGCGGACAAAGGATCTCGCGACTTGTGCAGCGGCAGATACAGGACGGGCGACCATATAAAGCTCCTCTTCGGGGATTCTCCCCGTCACGGGCCGCAAGTTTCTCCCGCGAAATGTAGGAGCCCCTTACAGAGAACGGGATGCAGCGCGCGGGCGGCCACGATATTTGGAATGGCGTCTTGAACGATTCCTTTCCTCCCCTCTCCACGGAGCTTCAGCAACTCGTTGACGAGGAAGAATCACTCCTCGCACGAACGCTGGCTGCGCTTCTTGCGACGCGGCGTCGTGCCCGCGGTGGGCAGGCGGTCCCGGGCTTGGCGGAAGAGTTGGGAGCGCTGAAAGAAGAGGCCGCGACGGCCCACGCCGCGGACTTGCCTCACCTGTTCAACCAGATGGATCTCGTCAGCGCGGTCGTCGATCGCTCTGGCGCTGACACCATCATTGATGCGCAGGCGCCCTACTTCGCGCATCTGAAGCTCGACGGAGCCGCGGGTCCGCGTGACTTCTTGCTGGGTCGCGGAACGTTCACTCATGCCGCGTCGAACATTCGAATCATCGATTGGCGCAAGGCCCCGCTGGCGCGCGTCTTCTACAACTACGAAGAGGGCGACGAGTACGAGGAGACGTTCGGAGATCGCCTCACAGAAGGCCACGTGCTGGTCCGTCGCTTGGTCATCATCGAACGCGGCCTGCTCACAGGAATTCGCCGGGGTCGACTCTCCTTGGAGCGCCTGGCCGATGGTCGATGGTTCGATCGCAGTGCGCTCCCCGGCGGCACTCTGCGTGGGGGCGCGGGCAAGGCAGTGAGATCCGGTTCGCTGGGCATCGGCGAAGGAAACGCTGACGCGCGGCACTTCGACATCACCGCGCAGCTCGACCCCGAACAATTCGCGGCGATGAGCGTGCCGGCGAATCAGCCTCTGTTGGTCTTGGGCAGCGCCGGCAGCGGAAAGACCACCGTGGCGCTGCATCGACTGGCCATGCTCGCGGCGGGTGAGCTGGCGGAGGTGGGACGCTCTCGCTTCCACGTCGTCGTTCCCGAAGAGGGTTTGGCGCGGTTATCAAGGCGTCTCTTGGCTCCGCTCGGGCTGGAGAAGGTCCCAGTCAGAACGCAAAGCGAATGGGCCTTGGACACCGCCCGCAAGGTGTTTCGGCAGAAGGACTTGAAGGCGTTTGACGACGCTCCGCCGCTGGTCACGCGGCTCAAGCGCCACCCCGCGCTGGGGGCTGCGCTCAAGAAACACCTCGCGGAGGAGCGAGGAGGAACATCGCTGCGTGCGCTGCGCCAGTTGCTTGGAGATGTTTTCACGGATCGCGCGTTTCTTGGCAGCGTGGTCGCCGCCGCCGGGGGAGATCTTCCCGAGACCGCGGTGGAAGAAACGGTGCAACACACGCTGTTGCAGATCGCAGCGCCGTTCCACGACGGGGACCTCAGCAACTTCGATCCGGACGCCACCAAGTCCCTCGACGGAAAAGCGCTCGCGGATGGAACCCCGGAGGAGCTCTCGGGGACCCTCGACGTCGAAGACTTTCCTATCCTGATGACGCTGCTGGCCGAACGAAAGCCAAACGAATTACGGCAGGGCCTGGACTCCACCGCGCACCTGGTGCTCGACGAAGCCGAAGACTTCTCCGTGTTCGAGCTCTTCGTCTTGGGACGCCTGCTCTCCAAGGAACGCAGCTGCACAGTCGCGGGCGACGAGATGCAACAGACGACGTCGGCGTTTCCGGGATGGCAGTCGGTGTTGGAGACGTTGGGCATTCCTCGCGCGGAGCAGTGTCGCCTCAAGGTCTCCTACCGCTGCCCCAAGCCCATCGCCGAGTTGGCGCGACGCGTCTTGGGCGAACAGGCGGGGCTCGAGAGCAACACCGATACAGGCGACTCGGTGCCGGTGGGGTTCCACCACTTTCCGAACTTTGATCAAACCGCGCTCTTCCTGCGCGATGCGATCCACGATCTCCTGGAGCATGAACCGCGCGCCTCAGTCGCGATCATCGCTTCCAGCTCCGACGCCGCGGACGCGTTCTACTCCGCGCTCTCCGGGGTCAATGGCGTCCGCCGCGTGATTGAAGGCCAATACACCTTCGAGCCGGGTGTCGACGTCACCGACGCCGACGAGGTGAAGGGCCTGGAGTGGGATTACGTGGTGCTGCCGGATGCCACCGCTCGCGCGTACCCAAACGATCCGGAGGCCCGACGCAAGCTTCACGTTGGAGTGACCCGCGCAGCGCATCAGCTCTGGGTTCTTTCGTACGGGCTTCGTACGCCGATACTCACAGCGCGACGCTTCGCATGATGACTCCAACACCGCGGGCAGGTTGGCGAACCTCGCGGGAAGGTGACCCCGCAACGGAACGCCGCCCGGTGCGAGGAAAGCCAGCGCGCCTCGAGGGGAGCAGACCGAAATTTCGGCTCAGCGGATCAGAGAGCGACGCGGCAACGCCCATGCACACCTTTCTTGAAGGGCGACCCGACATTGTCGTGGTGGAGCGTGGCTTGAGCCGACCATCGGAGCGCGCTTCTGGCTCCTGACTCGCAGGGAAGAGTGAGACGGACGCCGACCTTGGCGCACATGCAAGGCACGCAAGACCGCGAGCGCATTGAGCCCGCTTCGGGAGGAAAACGTCGCAGCGCCTCCGCGTAGATCTTTCATGCACGACCACGATGATCAGCCACCCTCCCCCAGCCGCCGAATGTTTCTGAGAGGCGCCGGTGGCGCCGTGCTCGCGCTCCCTGTTCTTCCTTCTCTGTTCGCCTCCAGCACCGCCGCTGCACAGGCCGTGGCGAGCGCCAAGTGCTTCGTCCACATGCGCACTCCGCATGGGGGCGTCTCCACCGCGAACATGTGGCCGTCCACGACGGGCCTCACTCAAACGCTTCAGTACGTGCACACCGTCCGTCGTGGGGTGCTGAACGCGACGTTGGATGGCGCGGGGAACGCTTCGTTGAGCCCCGTGCTCACCGCGAACGCCAACACGCTCACGCCCGCCATCGTCGCCAAGATGAACGTGCTGCGCGGGCTCGATGTGTCGACGGATCTCGTCCACAACTTCGGTGGTGCGCTGGGCTACTACGACTGCAACAAGCAGCGGCCGCGGGATCCGCGCGCGACGATTGATCAGATCATGGCGTACTCGCCGGCGGTCTATCCCAGCGTCGCGTCGGTCCGCCGCCGCAGCGTGCAGATCGGCATCAGCGGAAGCTGGGGCTACAACACTCCGGGCGTGCGCTCCTCCGGCGTGAGCACCAGCGCCCTGAGCTCCACCGAGAGTTCGCGCGGGCTCTTCGACACACTGCTGGGCGGCGCCACCACGCCAGGCTCCGGAGCTCGACCTCCGATCGTTGACCGTGTGTTGGAGAGCTACAAACGTCTGCGCAACAGCAACAAGCGGCTCTCGAGCGAAGACCGGGTTCGACTCGATCAACACATCGACTCGGTGGCCGAGCTGCAGCGCCGCCTCAACACCGTGCTTCCCGCGGAATGCGTGGTGCCGACCCGCCCCTCCACCGACAACCTGAGCTTGCGCCCCATGGACGGTGCTCCTGAGAAGAACGTTCAGTTCTTCCAGCTGATCAACGAAGTACTCGCGGTGGCGCTCAACTGCGGCGTGACGCGCGTCGTGAGCGTCTCCATCGACGAGAACAACCAGGCGCTCACCTTCACCACCCGCGCTGCGCAGGGCGAGGATTGGCACAACAACGTCGCGCACACCGCGACCAGCACCGCGCAGGGACAAGACCTGATCCGTCAGTTCAACCAGGTCTTCTTCTCCGGCGTGTACATGGATCTGGTGGCGCGCCTGAACCGTTACTCGGATGGCGCGGGCGGCACGTTCCTCGATCACAGCTTGGTGGCTTGGGGGCAAGAATGCGGCAACGCGACCCATCTCGCCTCGACCATGCCGGTCATCACCGCCGGCAGCGCGGGCGGGGCGATAAAGACCGGCGGCTACTGCGACTACCGCAACCTCGGCATCCAGTTCTACGGCGACTCCGGCACCGGCAACGAAACGGACCTCATGTGGCCGGGTCTGCTCTACAACCAGTGGCTCACCACCGCGCTCAAGGCGATGGGCGTGCCGAACACGGAGTGGGCGGAGACGAGCCACCCGGGCTACGGGGAGCGCGCGGCCTTCCCTGCATCTTGGGAAAACCGATTCTTCACCAAGCAGGGCCTCTTCCCCAGTCAGGTCTATACGGATGCGTACTGGCAGAGGACGGGCGAGCTGCTCCCGTTCCTCTGAGCGCTTGGGTCAGCTCTTCGAGCGCCGACTGCCGCCGCCCGGCTTTGCCGCGTGTTCGTCGCTAGACGGTGTCCCAGCCGTAGCCTTCGAGGTTGAGCGTGTGCTCCGCGACTGAGTCCAGCACCTTGTCGGTATTGTCCTCTAGCGCAGCGATGTTCGCCTTCACCCGCTTGCGGACTTGCGACGCGAAGATCGTCAGAATCTCCTGCTCTTTCGCAGCGCTCTTCCCGTTCTTCTCCAGCGAGGTGTTGACGCGGGAGATCACACACGCGAACACGAAGAGGTCGATCATCACGTCGGCCAGGCGCTTGGTGGGGAGCTGCTTGCCGATGATCTCGCGGCCGTAGCGGCGCAAAGTCTTGTCGACCTCGGACGCAAGATCGCGCGTGAGTGATTCGAACAACTCACCGTGCTCCTTGAGCGCGGGGTTGAGCTTGGTGAACGCGCTCTTTCCGCGCTGGATGCCGGTGACGAGCGCGGCGCGCTTGAGCGCGTAGTCCGAGAGTACGCCGAAGCCTTTGATCGGATCGTTGAACGCGCCCCGCAAGCTGGCGGCGAGCTCTTTGAGCTGCGCGCCCACGTCATTCATCGCGGTCAGCGCAATGAACAACCGGAGGATCTCATTCGTGCCTTCGAAGATCCGGTTGATTCGCGCATCGCGCACCACGCGCTCATAAGGGAAGTCGCACATGAAGCCGTTGCCACCCGCGGCTTGAAGCGCTTCGTCAGAGACGCGCCACAGCGCCTCGCTCGCAAAGACTTTCGAGATGGCCGCCTCTACCGCGTAGTCCTCGTAGCCCTGATCAATCAGCGCGGCGACCAGGCTGACCGCAGCCTCAGACGCGTAGCAGTCCACGACCATCCCCGCGATCTTCTCGCGGATCAGCGGGAACTCAGAGATCGACTTCCCGAACTGGACGCGCTCCTTCACCTGCTTGGTTGCGTGGCCGATGAGATTCTTCATCGCCCCCACCGCGCCACCGCCCAGACCGGTGCGGCCGCTGTTCAAGATCTTCATCGCGACCTTGAAGCCCTTGCCCTCTTCTCCCAACACGTTCGCCGCCGGCACCCGCACGTTGTCGAAGTGGACCGTCGTCGTGGACGACGCGCGCAAGCCCATCTTGTCTTCGTGCGGACCCGCGCTGACGCCGGCCATGTCCGACGT
>JBQTKE010000181.1:0-8139 GCA_052386435.1 Myxococcaceae bacterium | reverse complement strand
GTGAGATGACGGAACGGCCCCCGCTCGCCCAAGAGGATGGGAGACGCGTTATGTCAGTCAGACACGAGATCATCGCAGTCGACGGACGCATACGAAGTTTCGAGTCGTCTCCCCGAGATCGCGCGGTGGGGCACGGAGGAAGACGACGCAGTCGTGATCGGGCGCGAATGGCCGACCCTCGAGGCACTCGTGGACGCACTGACGCTGCTCTGCCAGGAGATGGCAGAACCCTCGAAGAAAGCGCTGGTCCAACTCGAGGGGAACCCACGACGCTACTTGGCCACGCTCGACGCGAAGCGCGGGTACATCTCGAGCCACTGGAGGTGACCGCTGACGAGCCTGAACTGACAGCCGTGGCGCGGCGGCTCTTTGGCTTCGATGCTCCGCTCCCAGAGTTCAACTGGGGGAAGTTCGTGCGCGTTTCGGCGAAAAAGAAAACGAAGGATCCCTACCCATCTTTCGATCCGGAGCGGCCCTTGGTGACTGGGCCGCCACAGCGTCGCTCAGCCACATGGTGCGGGCTGCCCTCCTCTTGGCCAAAGGATTGGTTCGTGCGCGGTGACGGTCCGCGACTGTTCATCGAAGCCGTGCAGCACCCGAACAACGCGCTTCCCGAGATGCTCCCGCTGCGCAGGTTGATCTGGCGCAAGCTCTCCAACGCGCTGCCTGACGAAGCGCTGGCGGCGTTTCGCGGCTCGCTCGAGTCAGAAGTCGACGAGCTGGTCCCGGACCTTGCTTGCCTTGCTTGCCGACGCGGACCATCGGTGAGTGGACCGACGAGCTCATCTCGGCGTGGGAGTCGGATCGACGGTACGCGCTGCGCATCCTTGATGTGCTGCGCCGCCGCAAAACCCGTGTCGACCTGGGGCGCTTCGCGGGAGCGCCAGAGGAGCTCCGCGCGGAGCTGGCCAAGCTCAGCTTCTGTGTCTGGGTGGGTGTTACGCCAGATCTAGCCGAGCGATAGACCCACCGGAAGGGTATCTCCGAGCGCACGCGCCTCGTCCGCGGCGGACAGCACGGTGACCTCGCGTACGAGTTGGAGCCAGCCGTCCGGTGCTTTCACCGCGGCGAGAGCAGCCAGGGTTCGCTCACGTAACTCGGGCTCCAGGTCGCGCGTTCGATCTCCGGTGAGGCGAGCCAACTGGGCGGCAGCGAAGGGCGCGCCGTCGATCTTGCCCAGGCCCAGGTCCAGCAACAGCTCCAGCCAAGGCGACACCACCTCCGGCGCGAGGGTCCGGTGGCTGCTCCCGTAGAGCGGTACGCGCGCGCCCAACCGCCCCAGGCACCACGTCCACGGTCCTCCGGCCGACTCCCGTAGGCGCTGTGCGATCCACGTACCCAGCACTTCCTTCTCAGTGGGCTCCAGGTGTTCCAGCGAAGCCGCGGCGCGAACCATCTCGTCCAGACCTTCCGGTTGCACGCCCTTGAGCTTCGTCTTGTGCACAACGTCCGGATTGAGACGCCGCTCTAGCTGTGGCGACAGATACGCCCAGAGCTCTCGCTGCGCGTCCTCAGACAGGCCTCCGGCGATGCGACGCCACATCACCCAGAATTCGATCCAGACTGGCTTCTCTTGATGCGCCTGCACGCCTTCCTTGAAGAGACGGAAAGTCTCGCTGCAGCGCCACTCGTCGAGTGGATAGCCAAAACCCGGACGGAGCGAATAACCGAGCAGGGCGAAGCTGACCCGTTCGTGGTCTGAGGAGCGGCGGCGCTTGGAGACGCCCGCGAAAAGCGCGGTCCACAATTCGCGCAGCATCGGCACGCGCCACGTCTCGCGTGGCCCCAACGCTTTCTCGAGATTGCGCGAGAGCTGCTTTACGTCCTTGGGCCCAACGGGCAGGGGCTTGCTTCCGAAGGCGCGCTGAACCTGTTCGACCGCGGCGCTGAAGCTCGCCGGCATCGACTCGGTGACCGCGATGCGATCGTTCCCATGCGCGCCGCGGAGCCCGAACTCAAGACGCCACCGCTCGTCGCCTGTGTCCGCCACACAGAACAGCTCCAAGGTTCCAATCTCGGTGAGTCCCGTCTTCAGATGAACGGGGATCGCCTCGCGTTTGGAGTCGGCGCTGCGCAGCAAAGTGTGAATGGGCGGAAGCGCGACGAAGTCTTCATCCCGCGCGCCCACGTCTCCTGGCTTGTCAATGCGGTCCGCGGTCGTTGAGTAGAGCTGGAACTGAACCGGTCGGCCCAAGGTGAGCGTGAAGCTGCGATCCTTCAGCTCCACCGCTTCGCCTTCTTCGAAGCCGCGCGGGATCAGACACACGACCTGATTGGACCCTTCCAGCCCTTCCAGCCCCACGTAATACGCGCGCGCTGCTCCGCCACTGATGCGGCGTCCCAGTCCGCGTCGTGTGAGTCCGTAATACGCAGCGCCGCGAGCGACAGCGCGATCCAACGCGTGGTGCTCCAGCAAACAAATCCGCGGTGACTGCGGCCACCAGCGCGAGACGACGTCTACCAGACGCTGCGTGAGGCGAGGGGAGTTGAAGACGCCGCCGTTGAGCAGAATCGCGTCCGGCCGAGGGAGCGCATCGGCAGCGGGATTCTCCACGCCCAACGCAGTAAATCCGGACCGAGCGTGTGCGCGGAGGAATCCCGCCAGGTGTCTCGTGATGGCCGGATCAGACGCGTAAGGCAGCCCCAACTGGACCAACGCCATGCGGCCCGAGCGACGAGGTGATTCAGGCGTGTCGCTCGCTGGGAAGAAACCTTCGACGACGAGGGTTTCAACCTCTTCCCGCGAAAGCTCCGCCGACAGCGATCCACCCAGCAACTTACTGCCCTCTGTCACCAGAGAGACGCCGTGCTTCTCCGGAGGCTGACTCGACAACAGCGCTTCCTTCGCCGTGCGCGCCGCCTGAACAAGCTGCGTCCACTGCGCGGCGGAGAGTCGACGGCCCTCCCATTTTTCCTCCAGACGCTTTGCAACCGCCGCGTCCATGTTGTCACCGCCCAGCATCAGGTGATCGCCCACGGCCAGTCGCTTCAGCGCGGGCCCTTCAGGGAGCGCCTCGACCCAGACGAGCGTGAAGTCGGTGGTTCCTCCGCCCACGTCGACGACCAGGACCAGGCGAATTCCTTCGAGCGGTCGGGTGCGGTTCGAGCGGTGGCGCGCGGTGAAGTCGTAGAGCGCTGCCTGAGGTTCTTCGAGAAGCGTGAGCTTCTGCAGGCCCACGCTTCGTGCGGCGCTCACGGTTAGCGCCCGGGCTGCTTCGTCAAACGAGGCAGGCACGGTGATGACGACTTCCTGATCCGCCAACGGCGCGGCGGGGTGAGCGGCGTTCCACGTCTCCGCCAGATGCGCGAGCAGCTTCGCGGACGCGTCGACAGGAGAGATCTTCGCGACCTCGGGAGGAGCGCCCCAGGGAAGAATCGCAGCCTGGCGATCGACACCCGGATGACAGAGCCAACTCTTCGCGGAGGCGACCAACCGTCCCGGAACGCGCGCGCCTTGCCATCGCGCCAGCTCGCCCACCGCGAAGTTCCGATTCGGATCCCAGGGGAGTGACAGCGCGCCAGCCGCGAGCTCGTGATCTCCGGGGAGGTACACACAGGAAGGAAGCAGCGTGCGAGGCGCGAGCTCTCCCGGTCTCACCAACTGCGGCACCGGAAAGTCGGTGATGGGCGCGTTCGCTCCGAGCGCAGGATCCACCGACGCGAGTGCGCAGTGGGTTGTCCCCAGATCAATGCCAACGATGTGCATCACTTCATCCGAACGTTGAGCTCGAGCTTCCACTTGCCCGCGCCCCCGCGCTCTATGCAACGCAGCTCCAGCGAGCCCACTTCCGTCACCGCGGCTTGGAGGTTCACGGGCACCAACTGACCCGCAGGATGCTCGCCGGCAGTGAGCGTCGTCTCAATGGGCGCGACTTCTTCGAGCTCATCCACCTCATCCAACTGCCCTCCGACCTGGTCGTCGCGGCGAACGGAAGAGGAGAAGAAGCGGAATCGCGTGGGCTCACCCACAACGAGCCCGAACTCTGGCGGCGGCACATCCGCTTGTGTGCCTTCTTCCATTCCGAAAGGTGCCACGCAGAGTGCTTTGAGCGGAGGCTCCATTCCCGGAACCGCGGGCGCGGCCGTCTCCACTCCGACGTAATACGAACGCGCGGTGCCACCACGGATGCGCAGCCCGTTTCCTTTGCGAACCCAGCCGAAGTACGCAGCGCCTCGAGCGACGGCGAGCTCCAGCTCCGCGCCAGGCAACTCTTTGACCGGCGTCCCACCGTCTGCCGCGAGCCAACCGTTGATCACTTCCAACACCCGCTGCTTGAGCGCGGCCGCTTTGAAGACGCCGCCGTTGAAGAGCACCGCGGCGGGGTGGACGAAGGCTCTGCCTTTCACCTTCACCGGCGCGTCGGAGGAGCTGGAGAGTGACTGCGCCTGACGGGTGAGGAACGCGGCCAGGTGTTTGGTGATGGAGGGATCCTGCGCGTAGGGCAGGGCCATTTGAGCGAGACCGGCTCGTCGCGCCGTGCTGGGCGTTTCGCTTGCCGCTATTCGGGGAAAGAAGCCGTCCACCAACAGCTTCTCCATCTCTTCGCGCGTCAGCTCCGTGCGCAACGTTCCGCCCAGGAGCGACGAGCCACGGCTCGCCACGGCGATGGCGGTCTTCTCCAACGACGCGTCCGCGAACAGCGTCTCCTTCGCTTGCCGCGCGCTGTGGGTGAGGCCATTGAGCTGCCACGCGTCCAGCTTCTTTCCCTGCGCCGCCAGCTTCTGCGAAAGCGTGTGCGCGAGGGCGAGGTCCATGTTGTCGCCGCCGAGGAGGATGTGATCGCCCACGGCCAGACGCTGCAATTCAACCTCTCCGTTGCGATCCAGCACCGCGATCAGCGAGAGGTCGGTGGTTCCGCCGCCCACGTCGACGACCAGGATGACCTCGCCGACCTGGAGCTGCTTGCGGAAGTTGTCGCCCGTCGCTTCCAGCCACGCGTAGAGCGCGGCCTGCGGTTCTTCGAGGAGCGTCACATCCGCGAATCCCGCGCGACGTGCCGCCTCGAGCGTGAGATCCCGAGCGGCTGCATCAAAAGAGGCAGGTACGGTGAGGAAGACTTCCTGCTCGTCAACCGCGGCTTGGGGAAACGCGGCGATCCACGACTCGCGCAGATGGCGCAGGTAACGCGCCGACACATCGAGCGGAGAGAGCTTCTGAACGTCCGCTGGCGCCTGCCACGGCAGCAGCGGCGCTTGACGGTCCACGCCCGGATGACAGAGCCAGCTCTTCGCGGAAGAGATCAACCGCGTCGGAACTTTGGCACCGTGTGAACGCGCCAACTCGCCCACAACCTCTTGTCGATCCTTCGCCCAGGGGAGCGAGAGACTTCCCTCGGGAAACTCTGCGTCGTTGGGCAAGTACAAGAACGACGGCAGCAGCAGCTTGGCTTCCACCGTGCCGGGTGCGGTGACCTGCGGAACCGGCAGCATCGCCTGGGCCGCGCCGCGGGATCTGCCCTCTTCGAGTGCGAGATAGGAGAGAGCGGAGTGGGTGGTGCCGAGATCGATTCCGAGGGCGTAACGGGACAGGTTCAGGACAACTCGACTTCAGCAGGGGCGAGGATTCGCGAATCCAAAGCTTGAGGAACTTGGGGGAAGCGCACGTCCCGCGTGATCCAACCATGGTGACGAAGCGCGCCCTTGAACGGCGGACGACCCGCGACATTTCCAGTGAGTCGAATCTGCTGCGCGTCGAAACCTTCGGGCACGTTCACTGCCGCCCCTTCGGAGTCTTTCAGTACGGGCTCCAACACCAGGTACTGACGAACCACCTTGCGGCAGCCCTCGTGAACCACGCGGGACGCGGCACCGACTTCCGCGTCGGAGAAAGAAGCGATGTCCTCTTGGAGGAAATCGATCAGTCGGCCCTCGCGCTGGAGCATTGAGAGAACGAAGAGACCTGACGCGTGCGTCTCCTTGGCGGTGGCTGGTTGTGGCGCGATGGCCTTCTCAGGTGCTGCGGTCTTGGAGGGCAGCGGAGCTCGTAGGCCCAAGTACTGTGGCAGCAGCGAACCCGCGAACGCGGCGTTGAAGAGAATGCGGAAGAAGCAGACGAACGCCATGCCGAAACGCGTCCAAAAGGAAGGAAGTGACTGCTCGCTCATGAGTCCCGACTAAACAAAGCCGCTCGGGTTTGCAATTCACATCCCATGGGATTGCCTCACAAGGCCCCTCATCGCAATTCGAGCGATTCGTGCGCAGAGTGGCCGAGGAGGTCATGCAGCGCCTTGGCCCTCTCCAGCGTCAACCGCAAGCTGTGACTGAGGCTCACCACTGAATAGCCACCGCTGCCGACGTCGTAGAGTCGGACCTTGGGCGCGTAGGCCTTCAGCGCAACCACTCGGTGCTTGCCGCGGAACTTCACCAGCTCGCGGAGCAGCATCCAGAGGATCTGCGCGCTCTCTCTGCGCTGTCCACCCGGTGCTCCTGCCCCAGACTGCTCCGCGAGAAAGCGCCCCACCAGAGAGGGCTTGTCCCCGGTCTGGCGATAGAGCCGCCGGAGGTGGGGAGGGCTGTAGCCCGCGGCCTCCTCCTGAAAGCGGGTCAGCTCCGCGTCGTTTCCGTCGCTCGACCAGAGGAGGTGATCGACGAGCCAAAGTGGAATGTGCGCCGCGGCGGGTCCCAGATAGGGCCGTCCCGCGACCGTCACTGCCTCGAAGTATGGGCGCAGCTCCTGGGCGAAGAAGGTCGCGCTCACATTGCTGTTGGCGAAGGAGATGACTTCCACCAGCGCCATTCGGAGCTGTTCGATACAGCGTCGGCCCACCTCCGCGAACTGCGGGGCGGCGGAGTCCAATCCCGTCAGCTCGACCAAGAGAGAGACCAGGTCAGTCAACCCCGGGGTCGCCCGGCGTACGCAGTCGATCAAGCCGTCCTCATTCGCATCGCCCGTGAACATCCGCTGTCGAGCGCCGCGCGGGTTCCAGGGCCCATAGTGAAAGACGGTGTCGCGCGGCACCATCCCTGTGCGGGCTCCCAGGGTGATGAATGCTTGCTCCAACCCATCGACTCGGCCCACCGCTTCGATGCCGTGCCGTTTAAGCGACGCAACAAACATCCCAAGGTCCCGCATCGCGGCTGCGGCGCTGGGGGGACTGAGCCGGGACAGGTCCACCGTCCGGACGTGCTGCGCAAGGGTTGCGAGCAGGGTGAAGACTTCCCCCCGCGCGTTCCATTCGGGAAGTCGCGCCAACGAGCCGTCCAGAGAGAGCGGATCCAACTCGGCGATCCTCGCCTCTTCAGCCGCCCGCCATTCCGATGCGGAAAAGGCCGTCATGGGATTGGGCGGGGGCACAGCCTCAAAACCCTCCGCTGCCCGCGCGAAGGGACATCGGGCCCCCGGGGTGCCCATTGGAATGCTTGATCGCGGAGCGAAGGGCTTCATTGCCAACACTGTTCAAGGCGAACGATGAACCGAGCTTCGCCCCAATCTGCGGTCCCCAGCACGGTGTGGGATGGATCATTTGTTTTGGACGTAACAAACGCTTGTGGCGTGGGTATTCAGCCCGGTTGCCCACAGCACAGAATTCCAAAAGGTCGGCTGTGCTCGGTCGGGCTGCCGGTCGAATAAAGGGTGCCGCGGAAGGGTTGCCAATGCCGATGCGTCGATTAGCGAACTCCAGCGCTGCAGGGCTGCCCTCTGCGTGGAAAGCGGAAGCCGTGAAGGCCAGCGCTTCGAGCAACAGGGTTGGTACAACAGCGGTGGGTTTGGACAGCAGCAACTTGGAAGTGATTTTGGACCACCTTCCAGAGGGGCTGATCCAGCTCGACGCTTTCAATCGTTGCCAGCTGATCAACCTTGCGGGCGAGCGTCTGCTCGCTCAGCCCCGTGGCGAGCTGCTCGGCAAGGAGCTCCTGGGGTTGGAGTTGGATCCGCGCTCTTCCAGTTGGGAGGACCAACTGGCGCGGACCCGACTCACCGGCCAGCCTCGCGAGCTTGTGTGTTGTGTGAAAACACCCGCGGGGGTGGCTCGGCTGGAGGCCCGGTTGTCTCTGCTCGGGGAGGAAAAGCTTTCAGCGGGCGTGCTCGTCACGTTGCGTCCCGCCACTCAGGAGTCAGGTACCCAAGAGATCTTGGCGAGGGGGAGGCTTCTCGGAAAAGCTTTCGACTCGGGCATCATCGGCATTGGCTTCTGGGAC
>JBQTKE010000180.1:0-4991 GCA_052386435.1 Myxococcaceae bacterium | reverse complement strand
GGGCGGGCAAGACCGCGGCTTCCTGGACCTGTTCGGCTGGCAGGCGAACTTGAGCTTCATCGAGCCGCGCTTGGTGAACTTGATCCCCGGCATTGGTCCGGAGGTGCTGAAGCGGATCGGACTGCGCGGAGACATCATCTTCGAGAACGTGGCGCGGCCTTCGTATCGCTTCACGCGCTTCTCCACGGTGGCGGGCTTTGACTTTCCGCTCTTGAAGAACCTCTCCGCGTCGCTGCAGGCGGAATTCGAGATCGACGACGTCTTCAAGGTCGCGACCGTCAGCGGCGGGCAGCGCGTGGACGCGATTGATCAACAGCGTCTGCGCTTCCCAGAAGGCCGCTTCGTGCTGATGACCGCGCGCGTGCCTATCGCGTTGGACCTGCGCGATGATCCTTTGAATCCGCGCGTGGGTTGGTTGTTCAGCATCAGCCCCGAGTTGATTGGCGACGTCGGCGGGCAGAACATCAACCTCTGGCGTTTGGCGGGTGCGATCACCCGGTATCAGCCGTTGGTCGGCGACTGGGGTTTGGCGCTCTCAATTCGGTCTGGCGTGATCATTCCGCGCGACCCGGAAGCGCGCTCGATTGGTCCGAAGCGATTCTTCCTCGGCGGGTCGAACAGCATGCGCGGGTTCCGTGAAGACGGGCTGATTCCGGAGGACCGCCGGGTCACGCTTCGCCGCGACATCACCTCGTGCCGGACACTGCTGCAGCCTCAGGGCTGCACCGCGGAAGCGGCGCGGTTGCGGGGCGGCGAGGACATCCTCTCCGAGGGCGGCGACGTCTTCGTGCTGGGACGCAGTGAGCTCCGGGTTCCTCTTTTCGGAGCGTGGGGACTGACCGGGTTCTTTGAGCTGGGAAATCTCTGGCTGGATCAGAGCCAGTTCAATCCCGCGGTGCTCAGGAGAGTCGCGGGCGGCGGTCTGCGCTACATGACACCCGTAGGTCCCGCCACGCTCGACATTGGGTTCAATCTCGCCCGCGATGTGGTGGTGGGCGAGCCGCAATACAACGTCAACTTCAGCCTGGGTGCCTTCTAGTGTTCTACCGACTGGTTCGAGCGCTGGTGAGCACGGCGCTGCAACTCTTCTGGAAGATTCGTATCGAAGGTGCGGATCCGAATATCGAGGGCGCGGTCATCTACGTGGGCAACCATCCCAACGCGCTGATCGATCCCGGCCTGTTGTTCGTGGCCACACGCCGGCCCGTGACGTTTCTCGCCAAGGCGCCGCTCTTCTCGACGCCGTTGATTGGCTGGGTCCTCAAAGGCCTCGGCGCATTGCCCGTTTACAGGAAGCAGGACGATCCTTCGCAGATGGGACGCAATGAAGGGACGCTCGATGCCGCGTCGTCCGCGCTGCGGAAGGGCGGGGCCATCACTTTGTTCCCCGAAGGCCGAAGTCATTCGGACCCCGCGCTTTCGGAGCTGAAGACTGGGGCGGCACGAATTGCCCTGGGTGCGGCGCAGGAAGGTGCGCCCGTTCGAATCATTCCAGTCGGGCTGACCTACGCGGAGAAGGACCGCTTTCGCAGCGAGGTGCTGATCGAAGTGGGTGAGGCGATCAACGTGATGAAGTGCCTGTCCCATGAGAAAGAGGTGCGCGACCTTACCGCGGCGATTGATGCGGGGCTGCGCAAGGTGACGCTGAACCTCGCGAGGTGGGAGGACCTGCCGCTGATCAAGACCGGCGAGGCGCTCTACGCGTTTCGACAAGGAGACGCCGCGGGAAATGCGGAGAGACTGCGGCTTTTCGCCAAGGGCACTGACGTGTTTCGTCGCGAGCAACCGGAGCGCTTCGAGAAGTTGCGCGCCGAGGTCACGGGGTTCAAACGGCGTTTGGATCTGGTTCGCGCCGATCCGTCAGACTTGGCGGTGGTCTATCGCCGAGCCCCGGTCTACCGCTTCGCGCTCCGCAACCTCGCAGCACTTCTTTTCGGTTTTCCGCTCTTCGCGCTGGGCGTGGTCGTGTTCTGCGTCCCCTTCTACATCTCGCGCACGATCAGTCGATTGCTCAAGCCCGACCTGGACATGGTCTCGACAGTGAAGTTCGCGACCAGCGTCTTCGTGGGGCCACTCTGGTGGGCTGGGTTGACCGTGGCCGGGTGGAAGTTGTGCGGAACCGCGTGGGGAGTAGTCGCGCTCGTAGCTACGCCCCCGCTCGCGCTGTTCACCCGCTACTTCCTAGAGCGTCGGCGCGAGGCGATCCGAGACATCCGAGTGTTCTTCACGCTCGGTCAGCGCGCGCGACTGAAGGCGGGACTCTTGGTTGAAGGCGACCGCCTCGCCGCTGAAGTGGAGGAGGTGGCCGACGAGCTCCAACCGAAGCTCTAGCTCTATCTAGCGCGCCGAGGCCGAGCCTTCGATTCGATCGAGGTCCCGCTTCAGCACGCGCGCGCCGAACAAGAAGATCATTCCCGCGAGTGCGATGACGCCCGAGTTGACCTTCACGGCGGTGCCCAAGGAGTACTGGTCCGAGATGCGGCCAATTAAGGGCGGAGAGAGTGCGTCGCCCAGCATGTGAATGATGAGGACGTTCATCGCCACGGCTGTGGCTCGCGTGTTGGCGGGGACCACATTAACCAGCGCTGCGTTGAGTGGACCGGTGTTGAAGAAGAGGAAGAAGAGCGCGACGAAGATCGCAGGCCAGTAGATGGCTGGGGCGTCGGAGATGACTGCGAGCTCTGCCGCAGGTACGCCAAGCAACAACCCGATGCCGCTGCTCAGGAAGTAGCCGCCGCGGTTCCTGGCGTGGAGACGATCTCCCAGCCAACCTCCAGCGAGTGTTCCCGCGAAGCCGCCCACGATGAGCAACGCTCCGAAGGTCCCCGAAGCGACGTCCAAGGCGATCCCGCGCTCGCGGTTCAAAAAGGTCGGCATCCACGCGGCGAGCCCGCCCATCGCAAACGTCATCGCGGTGGTACCCAGCGTGTTGACGACGTAGCTGGGCGTCGTGAAGAGGACCTTGAAGGTCTCGAGCACAGACCGTTTTTCCGAGGACGCGTGCGCACCCGTATCGTTCGATCCGCGCACCGGCTCTTTCAGCAGGAACGCGATGCCGCCCAGGATGAGCCCGGGAATCGCGACGACGTGGAAGGCGTGGCGCCACCCGTAGTGCGTTCCCACGTAGCCGCCGACGCCATAGCCAATGCCAATTCCAATCGGCAGCGCGGCGTAGAAGATGGACAGCATTCTCCCGCGGCTCTTCGCGTTGAAGAGATCCGCGATGAAGCTGGGAGCGACCGCGGCGTAGCCGGCCTCGCCGACGCCGATGCAAGCGCGGGCGACGAGCAACTCCGGGAACGTGCGCGCGAGCCCGCTGGCGATGGTGGCGAGCGACCAGAGGAGGACTCCGCTGCCGATGAACCACTTTCTTGGGAAGCGATCTCCCAAGAGGCCAGTGAGTGGAGATGCCAGCGAGTAGACAACGAGGAAGCTGCTGCTGAGCACGCCCAGCTCGGCGTCGCTCTTGTTGAACTCCGCCTTGAGCAGAGGAAGGAAGCCGGAGACGACGTACCGATCGAGGTAGTTGAGCAGGTTGATCAGCGTCAGCACGCCCAGCGCAACGAAGGCGAGTCGGCGGGTCGTGACCGGGGTTTCGGACATGGCTTGAAAGCCTAGCTCAGCGTTGGCCAAAGCGCTGTGCGAGCAGACCCCATCGCAGGCCTCGATCGCTGACCAGACACTGCAGCGCCGCGAGCTTCTCCATCGCGGTCAGCATGATCAGCGCACCGGCGCAGATGACGTCGGCGCGCTTCGGCTGGAGGCCAGGCAGCTTCTGGCGCTCGGCCAAGGGGGTACAGCAGAGCTTCTTGGCGAGGGCGTCCAGCTGCGTGATGGTCAGCGTCCCGCCGTGGACTTTGGTCGGGTCGTAGACCGCCAGCTTGTGCTGGAGCGTGAAGAGGGTCGTGACGGTGCCCGCCACGCCGACCATGCGAAAGCCTGCGGGAGGTCGAGGGAGTCTGGAGAGCTCGGCGCGCAGGTGGTCGCGGAGCTCCTTCTGCTCGTCCGACGTGGGTGGGTCGTTGCGAATGAAGCGTTCGGTCAAACGCACCGAGCCTACGTCGAAGCTGTGGCGGAAGCGTGGCTTGGACGGATCGTCTCCTCCGTAGATGAATTCGGTGGAGCCTCCGCCGATGTCGATCACAACCAGCGGTTTGTCGGGGCCGCTCGCGCTGAAGTCGGTGAACGCGGAGGTGTATGAGAGCTCCGCCTCCTGATCGCCGGAGATGATCTCGAGAGTGAGGCCTGCTCGGGTTTTCGCTGCCTGAATGAACTCGGCGCCGTTGGACGCGTCTCTCGCTGCGCTGGTCGCTGTGACCGCGAGATCCTGCACGCCGGCTTCCTTCGCTTCGCGCGCGTACGTCTCCAACACCCGCAGGGTGTCTTCCATCCCTTCAGGCGAGAGCGTGCGACTGCGGTCGACGCCTCGACCCAGTCGGGTGATTTCCGCGCGCTCCAGCACCGGGACGAAGCGACCGTTCTGCTTCTCCGCGACCAGCAGGAGGACGGAGTTCGTTCCGATGTCGATGGTGGCGAAGCGCGCGGCCATGGCGCCACACCATAGCCAACTTCAGGGCGATGCGCGGCGATGGGCGGATTGTTTCTCGCCGTCTAGATTCAGGAACAGGAACAGCGTCTGCCCCTCAGCGAGGAGACGCCAGCGATCCATCAGCCGCGCCAACTCACGCCGCCCCGCGCCCAAGGATTCGGTGGTGATCTCTAGTCCGGGTGTCCCCCGCGCACTGCAGGCGAGGGCGAGCACGTCCTGAAACTCTTCGTCGCTGGTGGAGTTTCCCCACGCGTCACCTTGCAGCGCTTCCACCAAGGCTTCGACTTGTAACTCATCGTCGGTGCGCGCGACGCGGGCATGCGTGGGTGGTTCGCCCTCGGTCAGACGTTTCAAAAAGCCTCGGAGCCCGAAGGTGGACTCGACCACGTAGTGCACGAGGTCGAGCGGGAGCGTCATCGTCTGCTTCGGATTCTCGAAGACG
>JBQTKE010000179.1:0-10281 GCA_052386435.1 Myxococcaceae bacterium | reverse complement strand
CGCGATGCGCGCAGCAGGCTTGAGCACGACGAGGGAGCGCAACGCGGCGTTGGGAGCGAACACCCCATGAAAGCACGTCAGGTGCGTGCCGCTCGGCGGGACCACCGCCAGCAGCCGCTTCACCAGCGCCGCAGCGGTGAGGATGAGGACGTGCCCGCGCTTGGTGCGGTACTCGTACTGGCCGTCCTCGCGACGGGAGAGGCGCTCAAGCGACAGCTAGACGGTCGGTGGCGATTCGTCGTCTTGCTGAATGGCGCTCTTGCAAAACTGCAGAAGCTCCGAGAGGTGCTTCTCGATGATGGCCTGTACGATGGGCAGGCTGAGCTTGCGGTAGTCGTGAACCGCGACATTTCGGAAGCCGACCATGCGTTTGAGGGTATCGGTCACCGGTCGCGGCAACAGCTTCGCCGCGCAAAGGAACTCGAAGGCGTCACGGCTCTCCTGTGGAATTCCGAGACGGTGAACTCTGACCAAATGCATGGCGAGGTCGATGCTCGCTTCGCACGCTCGTTGGATGTTTAAGACGATGGAGTCTTGCCGAGTGATGTTGTCCGTGAGGTTCTTCGGATCGTCGGCGTATTCCTCTCGAACCCGTTGCACGCAGCGCTCGACGATGGCCGCTTTATTCAGGATCACGTCATCCATAGACAGACCCACGCCGACGAATGTCCTCGAGAATTTCCCGGCGCTCCACGTTGAGTCGCGCGTAATCGGACAAGGTCGTGGCTTCGAAGAACGCGCGCTCCGCAGGCGCTGCATCGAGCAGAATTCTATCCTTCGCTAGAATCTGTACGCGCATCACAGTAGACGCGGCCCGGAGATCAACAAGATCGACTTCCGCACCGAGGGTTTCAGCGAGTCGTGAGGAGAGCTCCCACCGCAAGGCTTCATGGATGGGGTGCGGCGCCAGAACTGCGATGTCGAAGTCGCTGCGTTCGGTGGACGTACCGGAAGCCTGCGAACCGAAGAGGTAGACCGCCTGCACATCGGGCAACGCACTGCGAACGTGTTTGATCGATTCGCTCAAGTCCTGCATGGACCTCAAAGTAACAGGGGCAGCGACGGGCTACCAAGTTCGACGAAGGGGGGCGCAGTAGGGTGACGGCCATCAAAGCGGCGGAGGGTCTCTGGGTGACCTCGCGAGACGGACATAGGAACCGGTCAGCTCCGTGACTCAGATGAGGCCGCGAGATCGACGTTGACCGTTTTTCCGCCAAGCAATCCACGCTCCTGCAGCCATCGGGCACGCTGCCGGTACGCTTCCGGGAGCGCCTGGCGGATCTGTTCGTCGCTTCGGTACCGAGCATGGGCGAAGCGCGGATCAGAAATTCGATCATTGAGAGCGCGAACGTCTGAGCGGCGCGACTGCATCAGCCGCAAGAGCGCAAGCTGCCAGTCTTCTATTCCCGCAGCCCTGATCGCCATACTCGCGGTGTTGTCACAGACGTTCTTCACCGCCTGGACCGAGCCGGTCACCGTATCCAGACCCGCCTTGGTGGCCCCCCACAAGAAGGTCAACGGATTTGTCATGAGCGCTAAGTTCGTCACAGCGCGACCACTGTAGTCCGCGACGTCCCTCGAGGTTCGTTCGAACGAGTCCCCCCGGGCGAGTCCGAGCTGGTAATCCAGATCTGAAGTTGAAAAGTGTCTGACCGGCGGGAGGCGCTGCCCGGTCGATTCGAGCACGCTCTGCAACGACAGATGAGAAGGCACGTCGCTCCCGGCAAGTTGATAACTTCTCCCTGTATCGCCTGCGAGGGCGGCGAGAAGTAGGCCACGGCCGACGTCCTCGCCAGTGACGAGGTTCGTGGGAGTGCTTGGCGTAAATTGGGGCGCCACGCCGGCGAACCCCTTCTGGAAGAGCACCAGGGGGTCCTTGGCGCCGTAATCTCCGAAGGCAGAGACGACCCCCGTTGGTAACGCTGTCACCAAGTCCAGTCCATTTCGCGTCGCCTCCTCAGCCTCTTCCACCCGCAGCACCTTGCCGCGAAAGTAGGGGTTGTCCCAGCTGGGATCGGTAGCGACCAACCGGCGCAAGTCCGCTGCGCTCGCTTCCCGGCCATAGGGTCTCTCTGCGGGAGGAGAGCCCACTCGAACCACCCGCTTGGGCCACTTTCCTTCGGTCGTTCGTCGCTTGTTTTCCTCCACGCTGTAACCGGCCGACCGGAGCGTTTCGTAGAAGCGACTCATCCCTTCGCGGGTCGCGGTGCTTTCCGCGCTCGCGCCGTAGTGAGGCTCGCCGCCCATGATCACCACATCGGACTGCTCAGCGAGGCGCCTGAGTGAGTCCTGACCTTGCCGCGAGAGCACGTCGATGCTCTGGTAGCGGGCGCCCGCACCGTCAAAAAGGTAGCGCTGCTGGAGCTTAGAAGGACCCGGCCGTCGACCGACGACGACGACGTCGTAGCCCTGATCGCGGAAGAACTTCACCGGCGAGGCGAGGGCTTGCCCCGTTCCGCCCACCACCAAGAGCCGCGGCTTGCCAGGCGGGAGAGTCACGCGTGGCTTTGTGACGGTGGCCGCTCTTTGCGCAGCGGCGAGTCTCAATGGCGGTGTCATTCCAATGACCCCTGAATGGGAACATCCAGTTATCGCCGCGTTGAACCAAGGTTTGCTGTCATTGCCGTTTACAAACAGACCTTCGCCAGGCATCAAAACGGCAACAGTTCTGGGCGCATCTGGCGATGGCCCGCGTTCTACGCTTGGCCCACTCGACACAGACTCGGGCCATTTGACTACGTCGAAGCCTCTGCTTCGGCACGTGCACGCAGGTCTTCAACGCCCAACGCAGCCGCCCAGCGCAGCAGGTAGGGCCGATCGAGCTGATCTTGCTGAACGCGGAAGACGCCGAGGACGTCCGACCATTGACGATCTGAGACCTCGTTGCCCAACCGGTACCAGACAAGCTTGGACAGGATCGTGTCCTCGGCCGAGGCGACCTGAATGTCATGCACTCCGAGAGGGACGGCCGCGGCTCTTTGAAAGGCTTCCTGATCGTACGGGCGGTTCTTGGAAACGAAGACGTCGATCTTTGTGAGGTAGTTGGAGTGGAGAACATTAAAGGAGCGTCGTGCGCGAACGGCGTCCCTAATCATCTCAACGTCGACATCGAATTCTTTTGCGAGCTCCGATGCCAGTTGCTCAATTTGCGTCGCTGACAGCTCCGCTACGAAGTCGACGTCCAGCGTGGCTCGCGCCAGTCCGCGGAGCGAGCTGGCCATCGATCCGCACAGGTAGTAACGGATGCTCGCCCTCTCAAAGGCGCGAGTCGCTGCGTGGGTCGCCTCAATGACTTCAGAGTCCACGGCTGATTCTCTTTCGCCGCATGCGCTCCGCGCATTCACGACCGTAGTGAAGCTCAACGAAAAGAATTCTGGCGTCGTCCTCGCTGAGCTCCGGATGGGCGCGGCGGATTCCCTCGCGCGACATCCGAATGATGTCGCTGCTGAATCGAGCCGCGAGCAGAAGGCGTTCCGCTTCGGTCATCGATCGCGCCCGATCAACCAGCCGCGCCGTGACTGAAGCAGGCGTGTCGCTGAAGGCCGCGCTCTTTTCACCGTTGTGAGGCACCCAATCAAGCTAGCTCACTACGAGCGCGGTTCGTAGCGGAGCTTGAGCTCCTCTCCCGTGACTTCGACGTGGACAGTGCCTCCGCCCTTGCTGAGCTCTCCGAACAGCAGCGCCTCGGCGAGCGGCTTCTTGACCTTCTGCTCCACGAGTCTGGCCATCGGTCGTGCGCCGAAGGCGGCTTCGTAGCCATGCTCGGCCAGCCAGTTGCGCGCGGGATCGGTCACGCGGATCTCCACGTTCTTCTCCTTCACCGCGGCTTGGAGCAGACCGATCTCCTTATCGACGACGCGTAAGATCACATCACGCTCCAGCTGCGCGAACTGAATCCACCCGTCCAAGCGATTCCGGAACTCGGGCGGGAAGGCCATCTCGATCGCGTTCTTCATCCGCGTGGTGTCCGAGTAGCTCTCCGACTTCCCGAAGCCGGCGACGACGGTGAACGAGGTGTTCTTGCCGCCGGCGTTGGTGGTCATGATCAAAATGACGTTTCGGAAATCCGCTTTACGCCCGTTGTTGTCGGTGAGCGTGGCGTGATCCATGACCTGGAGCAGGATGTTGTAGAGGTCGGGGTGGGCCTTTTCGATCTCGTCGAGCACGACGACCGCGTACGGGTGCTTGCGAACCGCGTCGGTGAGCAGACCGCCTTGATCAAACCCGACGTAGCCCGGGGGCGCGCCGATCAAGCGCGAGACAGTGTGGCGCTCTGAGTATTCGGACATGTCGTAGCGCAGGAACTCCACGCCCAACACCTTGGCGAGCTGCTTGGACAGTTCGGTCTTTCCGACGCCGGTGGGCCCCGCGAACATGAAGGAGCCAATCGGCTTCTCCGGGCTGCGCAGTCCGGAGCGGGAGAGCTTGAGCGCCGCGGCGACCTCTTCGATGGCGTTGTCTTGGCCGAAGATGACCTTCTTGAGCTCGGCGTCCAGGTTCTTCAGCTGCACCTTGTCGGACGCGGACACGGTCTTCGGCGGAATCTTGGCCATCTTGGAGATGACCAACTCCACGTCGTGCGCGGTGACCTTGCCCGTGCGCTCTGCCTCAGGCCGCAGCCGAGCCGCCGCGCCCGCTTCGTCGATCACGTCGATCGCCTTGTCCGGCAGAAACCGATCGTTGAGGTGCTTCGCGGAGAGCTCCGCCGCCGCGCGCAGCGCCTCTTCGTCGAACGTCACCTTGTGGTGCTCTTCGTAGCGCGCCTTCAGGCCCTGAAGGATCTGCACTGTCTCTTCAATGGAGGGCTCGCCGACCTCGATCTTCTGGAAGCGGCGTGAGAGGGCGCGGTCGCGTTCGAACGAACCTTTGTACTCCTGGTACGTAGTGGACCCTATGCAGCGCAGCCGCCCCGACGCGAGCGCCGGCTTGAGGATGTTCGACGCGTCCATCGATCCAGCGTTGGTCGCGCCGGCGCCCACGATGGTGTGGATCTCGTCGATGAAGAGAATAGCGTTGGGGTGGTTCTGCAGCGCCTTCATCACGCCTTTGAGCCGCTCTTCAAACTGACCGCGGAACTTGGTCCCCGCGAGCAGCGCACCCATGTCCAAGGAGTAGATGGTCGCGCCTTTGAGCGCTTCAGGCACCTTGTCCTCATGAATCCGCAGCGCCAGCCCCTCGGCGATCGCGGTCTTTCCAACGCCGGTCTCGCCCACGTAGAGGGGGTTGTTTTTCTTGCGCCGGCAGAGCACCTGCACCGTGCGCTCCAGCTCCAGCGTTCGGCCGATCAACGGATCGATCCGTCCTTCACGCGCCTCGGCGAGCAGGTCCACCGTGTACGCCTTGAGCGGATCCTTTTGCGGCGGAGGACCGTCCTCATCCTCCAGCTCCGCCATTCTTCGCGCGCCCGCGCCCAGCTCGTCCTCGTCACCCACGCCCTCTTTGGTAATGCCGTGGGAGATGTAGTTGAGCAGGTCCAGCCGCGTGACGTTCTTCTGCTTGAGCAGGTAAAGCGCGTGCGACTCTTCTTCGCGGAAGATGGCGACCAGCACGTCCGGCCCATCCATGGTCTTCTGCGACGAGGAGAGCGCGTGGAACGCCGCGCGCTGAAGAACGCGCTCAACGCCAATCGTCTGTTGCGGTTCACGATCCACCCCCATGGGTAGCCGTTCCACCGTCTCTTCCAAGAATGTCGTCAGCCCCTCCTGAATTCGGTCAAGGTCGGCGCCGCAGCCACGCAGGACCTCGCGGGTTCTCGCGTCCCTAAGCAGCGCGAGGAGCAAGTGCTCCAGGGTGAGGTACTCGTGGCGCATGCGCTTCGCTTCGGAGAGGGCGAAGCGGATCGAAGCCTGCAGCTCTTTTGCAATGATCGGCGTCGCCACGTCAGACCTCCTCCGGTTCCATTGAAAGCCTCAAGGGAAACTCCTCTTGCTGCGCCAGCGCTTCGGTCAGTCGAATCTTGGTATCGGCCACGTCGTATGTATAAACGCCGGCCACGCCTACGCCTTCGTGATGCACTTGCAACATGATCCGGTGCGAGTCCGTGTCGGAGCGGTGAAACACTTCTTTGAGCACCGCCACCACGAACTCCTGAGTGGTGTAGTTGTCGTTGTGAAGCAGCACTTTGTAGAGCGGAGGTTTTTTGACCTTCTTCTCTACGACCGTTGCTGTCTCAACGTCCGATTCCGGTTCGACTTTCCCAGCCATGTCTAGAACAAGTAACGAAGGCCAACTGATCCGCCAATGTAGAAATCACTGGCGCTGTCCGCGTCAAAAGGATCGGTGGGTTCGGAGGTGAAGCCAAGCCCGTAGCGGGTGAGACGCACTCCCAGACGCACATCCAGGTGCTCGGTCACTCGGATGCCGGAACCCAGCGACAGCTCGAATCCGAAGGCGCTTCCGGCATTGAAGTAGGTGGGCTCAACGACGCCGGGCGTAGTGGGATCATCCGTGTTGGGACCGATCAGCTGCCCTGTTTCGGAGAGGACGGGCAACAGCTCGAAGCGGAAGAAGGGGGTAAACCGCTCCACCAACGGGATCTGAACTCCGGCTCCTAGGCGCAGCGCGAAATACCCCACATTCGGAAGACCATCGAGGGTGGTCGTGTCCTCGGCCTGGCCTACGGTGAAGTTTGTGGTTCGGAAGCCCAGCGTGGGAACGATCTGAAGCTCCGACGAAGCCACCGGCCGGAACTTGAACTTAAAAGCGAAGTCGACGCGGGTGATCGACGTGGGGTGGGGCGCGGTACTGGCCTGCGATTGCTTCGACGTGAGCCCCAGCGACGCCGTGGCGCCTACCTCAGCGCCCAGCCCGGAGAGAAGATCCGTCCGCGAAACGAACGGGTAGATCTCCCCAAAAATGAGCGGGGAGATCACCGCGCCCGCGCCGTAGCTGCGCAGCTTGGGGTTGGGATCCGGCGAATAGCCGAACCTGCGCGAGTAGATCTCGGTGCCCACCTCAATCGACGCGAAGTAGGTGTCCTTGCCCGGCTTGCCCAGCTTCACCGCGCCGCGCTGTGTGGCCACTGGATCTGACGGAGGCTCGGGCTTTTCCTCGCGAGGCTCACGGCCACGTCCCGCGCGCTTCTTCGGGGCTTCTTCTTCTTCCTCTTCCTCGACGACCTGCTGCTTCTTCCTCTTGGGAGCTTCTTCTTCCTCTTCCACGACCACGCCGGTTTTCTTTGAAGACTTCTTCGGCGCGTTCACCGCCTCGTCTTCCTCGTCATCGCGCGCCAGCGGATCCTCGGACTCTTCGTCACCCGCGCTCGACTTGGCACTCTTGCGTGGCTTCGACTCGTCCGGCTCTTTCGCGGTGGAGACGGCTTCGGCGATCGACCTGACCGCGCTGGCCAGCTCCTTTTTGTCCAGCTTGAAGTCCTTGAGCGGGAACCGCTTCTTCGGGAGCAGCTCTTCGCGGTCCGCACCCGTCACGACGATGTACAGCGCCGCCAGTTTGCCGACCGCGTTCACCTTGCCGGTGATGACGCCGCGGACCCTCTCGTCGGTGACCTTCCCGTAGTCGACCTTCGAGCCACTCATCACTTTCTTGGGTGAGATGCAGTCCAGCGTTTCGCACACTTCGCGCAGCAGCTGGTCGCGCACCCCCTCGCTGTCGGGGCCGCTGAAGGGAGCGACAGTCACTTTCGGAACCGCGAGCGCGGTGGCGCTGCAGCTAAGGACCGCGAAGGCGAGCAAAGAGCGCAGTGTTGTCATTGGTCATCGTCCCTTGGTGAGCTCGGCCGCCAACAGCTTTCCCACTTCCAAAAGGCCTTCCTCCGCGCGCCGCCGACCGTCATCTCGTTCCAGCACGCGGCGCGCAGCGTCGCTGGCCGTCCCTGCTTCCACATCCGCCCAGAGGAGGAAAGCGCTCATGGAGGCACTCGGCTCCACCGCTTTGCCTGGGCGTAAGGGTCGCTCTTTCAACGTTCCCGCCACCTTCTCCAGCAATCCCGCCTCCGTCAAACGCTTTGAGTTGCCTTTCATCGCCGTCCACGTTGCCTCCAGCAGCTGAGGCAGCAGAGAACCGGACAGAGCGCGTTCAAGCCGATCCCCGGCCTCTTCATCGTCAATGTGGTGCGCACCCGCGTAGGTGGGCTTCAGTTTCGCAATCACCACAGCACGGGTCGCAAGATGCGCGAGGCGAGGAGGATAGTTCATTCGGGCGGCATCATAGATACACTGCCGCGGATGTCTCCGCCCAACTCCGCGCTCGAACAATTCATCCGAGGCATCCCGCTCTTCGTGTGGGTCGCGCCCGAAGAGATGCTGGACATCCTGCGATTGCTGCGTCCCGTGCAGCTCGAAGCAGGGCAAGTGCTTTTTCGCCAGGGTGACCCGGGCACCGCGCTCTGGGTATTGGGACAGGGAACAGAAGTCTCCATCTCCGCCACGTCGGACGCTTCGCAGCGTCCGGTTGTGCTCGCGTCCGCACATTCGGGTGAAACGGTGGGGGAGATGGCGCTGGTCGACGACGGCTCGCGCTCCGCGACCGCGGTGGTGATGCAGGGCGGGACGGCCTATCAGATCGACGCAGTGGATTTCCATACCCTCCGCGAGGCGAACCACGCGGCTGCGTACAAAGTGTTGCGCCGCATCTGCACGGATCTCTGCGGGCGCTTGCGTGCGACGAACGAACGGATCGCCCCCACGTCGAACGCGAGCGGCGCGGGACCGGGTGAGCTCCCCAGCCGTGCCGCGACCATCGCGGAGGTGGAGGCGTATCCGCCGTTCAAAGCGTTCCCCGAAGTCGCTCGCATTGCGCTCGCGCAGAAGCTGAGGGCAGTGCAGCTGGACGCGATTCGCCCCGTGTTCGCTGAAGGTGACGCCGCGGACGCCGCGTACTTCGTACTGGAAGGGGAGGTGACGGTGGGCCGCAACGGACGTACGTTGGCGACGCTGGGACCGGGGCAGCTCATAGGCCTCGTTGGATGTCTCGACAAGGGAACCCGTTCCGCCAGCGCGATCACCGCCGCGCCGACCACGCTGCTTCGCCTGGCAAGCCGCGATTTCGACTGGCTGGTGACCCAGGGAAACCGGGTGACCTTCCGGCTGATCGACTTGGTGACACGTCAGCTGGTGACCCACCTGCGCCAGTCGAACAAGCGGGTTCCCCTCGTTACCCCTTCGGGTTTCACGCCTTTACCTCCGCCGCCGCAGCTCGAGCCGGCGCTCCTACCCCTCGACCTGGAGCTGGATCTCCCCTGAGCGCTGCGCAGCCATCCGGTTGATATTTGGAGGCGAGACGCTTACAGGAGGGGCAAGGAGATCTCGATGTCCGTCAACATTCAGCTGGAGTGGACCCCTAACCCCAGCACCCTCAAGTACGTCGTTGACCGCAGCCTGTTGCCCTACGGCGCGCTCAACCTGACCGACAAGCAGGTGGCTCAGGAGAAGTCGCCGCTCGCGTCCAAGCTGATGAGCATCAACGGCGTGACCGCGGTCATGCTCGGCTCCAACTTCGTCACCGTCACCAAGGGCGAGACGGGTGAATGGGATGAGCTCAACGATTCGGTGATGCAGACGCTGGAGACGCACCTGGATTCCGGCGAGCCTGTGGTGCACGAGGGGGCGATCGAGCGCCGTCCCGCCGCGTCTGTTGGAGAGGGTGGCGAGGTGGAGCAGCGCATCCGCGACATTCTGGAAGCGGAGATTCGTCCCGCCGTGGCCATGGACGGCGGAGACATCACGCTGGACCGCTTCGAAGACGGCATCGTCTACCTGCACATGAAGGGTTCGTGCGCGGGCTGCCCGTCGTCGACCGCGACGCTGAAGATGGGAATCGAGACCCGGCTGCGCGAGGCGATCCCGGAAGTGAACGAGGTCGTTTCCCTCTGAGACGGCAGGCCAAAGGCGAGCAGGTTCGCCGCGAGCTTCTCCCCGAACAATCCCCCGCGCTCCTGCGTGAGCTGCATCTGCTCACCCGCGAGGGACACCTCAACGCGGACGCGCTGCGCAAGCTCAAGCAGGTCAATCACCTGGTCGGACTGCTGCGCCCCGCGCTCGATGACATCTTCGAGCGTTTCGGTCAGCCCGTCGTGGCGGACGTGGGAAGCGGTAACGCGTACCTGGGCTTCATTCTCTATGAGCTGTTCTTCCAACAGAAGGGCGAGCTCTGGTCGGTGGAGAGCCGCGGCGATCTCTCAGCGCGCGCGAAGGAGCGGGCCGAGCGCCTCTCGTTTTCCAGGATGAAGTTTCTGCAGGCGAACATTGACCACGCGGAGTATCCGCCGCGGATTCACCTGCTCGCCGCGCTGCATGCGTGTGACACCGCGACCGACGACGCGCT
>JBQTKE010000178.1:0-4123 GCA_052386435.1 Myxococcaceae bacterium | reverse complement strand
GGTCAAGCGAGCGGTCACGCACGCTCTTTCCAGTCGAGAACGATCCCGAGCGGTCATGTTGTCGTAATCCACGATGACCACTCGGTAGCTCGACAGAAGCGGAACCTCCTCCAAAGACGCGCGCTGTTCGACCTTTTCGGGAGGGCAGCCAAGCTGCTCAATCACGCGGCTCAAAACCGCGCGAGCGAGACCAATCGCGACGAACTTCCCGCCGGCTGTTGGCGCCTTGTCGTCCATTCCGGAAAGGGGTAGCGGGTGCAGAACCGTCCGAAGCGTAGCGCCCCCTCCGCAAGGCTGGCAAAACTCCGCGTTTTGCACCTGCATTGGTCACACGCAGGTGTAGGCGCGTACACGGCGGCGGCGCCCATACCGGAGCCTTGGTCCACATTTACAAAAGTCAACCAAGCCAGTCTCATGACCGGATGCATGAGCAACAGGCACAGGTGAACGTCAGAAAGCAGGAGGGTGATGACGCCTACCTCGTCACGGTGACTGGAAGGATTGACGAATCGTTCCCGTCCGCGCCGCCGCGCGACCTGAGCGGCGTGGTGATTTTCGACATGTCCGGGGTGACGCATTTCACCTCGTTTGGCGTTCGCAAATGGCTCACCTTTCTGAGCTCGCTCAAGGTCGCGTACGCGGGATTCATCAACTGCCGCCCGTTGATGACCATTCAGTTCAATTCGGTGGCCCGCTTCGCAGGACCCGGCGAGCTCATCAGCTTTTTCGCCCCCTATGTTTGTCCCGACTGCGGCAAGGCCGACGAGCTGTTGGTGGATTTGCGTAAGCAGCACGGAGAAATCCGAACCCTCGCGGCGCCCGCTCATCTCTGCAGCGCGTGCAACAAGCCGAGCGAATTGGACGACCTACCCGAGGCGTTCTTCTACTACGCCGCCAATCGCCCTCAGCCGCGCCCGCCCCCTTTGACGCTGCTGATGATAGACGGGGACGACTCACGCGCCGGAAAAAGCCGGTCGTTGCGAATTCAAAAGGACGTCCAGGACACGGTCACCGCGGTCTGGCTTTCCGGGAAGCTCACGCGGACCGCGCGCCTGAACCGAATCGTGGACGGGCTGGAGGGTGATGTTCTGGTCGTTCCGGACCTGGCGACTGATCCGACCGAAGACAGCCTCGCTGGGATCCGCCCTTTGCTCGAGCTACCTCGGGCCGAGGTCTACTTCGCGCGAATGCCGCTGGGCTTGGTGCGCGACTTGGTCAAGGGAAGCGGCTTCGGTCGAGCGCATCTGCTTTCGCTGATGCTGCCGGCGCGGTGCGAGAAGTGCCGCGCGGATGATGCGGTTGAATTCGACGTGGCGCAGCTCAAGACGCTGAAGTCTATGTGCCGCGTCTGCAAGGGACAGGTGGCATCCGTGCTGTCCTCGGCCCAATTGGATTTTGTCAGCTCGCTGCCCCTTGCCCCGGCGCCGCCAAACGTGCGGGCGTACCTCGATGCGCACGGTGTCCCGCCATCGCTGGACTTGAGCGCTGAAGCGCGCGCGAGGCAGGGCCCCGCCAAGTACGAGATTGAAAGTCGACTGGGCCGCGGCGGCATGGCGGAGGTGTTCCTGGCCCGTCAGCGCGGAGCGGGTGGTTTCGAAAAGAAGGTGGTGATCAAGAAAATCTTGGAGCATCTGGCCAATGATCACCATTTCGTCGAGATGTTCCTCTCCGAAGCCAAGCTCGCGGCGCGGATTGATCATCCCAATGTGGTGCAGATCTTCGACGTGGAGGAGGTGGCGGGGAGCTACCTCCTCGCGATGGAGCACGTGGATGGGTTGGACCTGGCACACGCTGTTCGGGTGCTGCGGATCAAACAGGAGCTGATCCCCATTCCCATCGCTCTCAAGATCGTCGCGGAAGTGTGCTCCGGTCTTCATGCCGCCCATACGGTCGTGGGGCCGGATGGTAAGCTGACGCCGATCATTCATCGCGATGTTTCGCCTCACAACGTGCTGCTCTCGAAGCGAGGGGTGGCCAAGCTGAGCGATTTTGGAATTGCGAAGGCCGCGGGAACCAAGTCGGACACGCCCGCCTCCCTGGTCAAGGGCAAGTTCGCTTATCTCGCCCCTGAGCAAGTCGCGTTGGGGCGTGAGGCAAGTGAGGCAAGCGATCTCTTCGCCGCCGGCCTCGTTCTCTACGTTTGTTTGACGCTCGAGCATCCCTTTCAGAAGGGGAACGAAGGCGCCACGCTCTCCGCGATTGTGACAGGGAAGTACCGGCCGGCGACCGAGAGGCGAAAGGAAATGCCAGAAGAGGTGGATGCGCTGCTCGCCCGAGCAATGGCCCGTGAACCAGAGGAGAGGTTCACGTCCGGCAACGAGATGAGCGCAGCGATCGAAGCAATCCTGCACAAGCACTACGAACCGGTCACCGCGGCGCAGTTGGCGCAGTGGGTGTCGAAGGTGAGTCAGGATGCGGAACACATCAGCAAACTGTCGAGCTCTCAGCTGGCCACCGCCGCCGCGGATGACGACGGCGGTCCCACTCCTTCCATTTCCGTCAACACATTGAGTGTCCGGTGAACGAGCTCGTCTCTTCTAGCGCCGCTTCCGCCGCTGGTTCCGCCAGGCTCTGCCTGGTGACGCTGGGCACGGTGGCCACCTCCCCGGTGACGCGGATCCTCCGTTCGACGGGCGCGAGCTTCGAGGTTCGCAACAGCCTGGCCGAAGCCCTGGCCCACCCGCCGAGTGATCTCTTGGTCCTGGAGTTCGACCGGCTCGACGATTCGGATCTCCGAAACCTCGAGAGGGCCCAGGCCCACAATGAGTTGCCTTGCCGGCTTCTCTTCCTCGCGAGGGACATGGATTCACAGCGGCTCGCGGAGCTGATGCAGTGCCAGCTGCTGACCAACCTGATTGCGGGCGAAGCGCAATCCAGCGGAGAGGACTTGCGCATCACGGTACAGAAGATCCTTTCGAACGACGTCTTTGGCATCGACAAGTACTTCGGCTGGGGAGTCGAGCAGCGGAAGTTCAAGTTGCGCCGCTCGACGGATCGCCAAGAAGTCATGGAACAGGCGCAGAAGCTGGCCAATGTGGTGGGCGCACACGCTCGCCTGGCGATCATGTACGAAGCCGTGGTCGATGAATTCGTCACCAACGCTGTCTACAACGCGCCCGTCGACGAGCAGGGTGTCCGTCGTTTCACCGACCGACCGCGTGACCAAGAAGTGCTGCTCGGTGGGGAAGAGGAAGTTGAAATTGTGCTCGCAAGCGACGGGCGACGACTGGCCGTCTCCGCCCGCGATCCCTTTGGTTCGCTGAAGCTTGGCCACATGCTGGAGAGCCTTGGGAAGAACCTGGGCAAGCGTTTCCGAGAAGTTCAGACCACCCATGGCGGCGCTGGGCTGGGCTTGCCGCTCATCTTCGATTCGCTGAGCCAGTTCGTCGTGAATCTGCAGCCCGGCGTCCGTACCGAGATGATTGGCATCATCCACGCGGATGGCACCTACCGGGACTTCTTGCAGCAGAAGAAGTCGTTCAACCTTTTCGTGAGCCGGGCCAAATGAGCATCACCGCCTCCTTTCGTCTCAATCGGGCTTTGGAGTGGTGACCACGGCAGGGCTCAAGCGGAGGCGATCGGTCTTCACCGAGCCGCTGCGAGTTGGGAATCTTCTTTGCTTCGTCGCACCGCGATTTGTCTTGGATTACGGCGCGACCGTCATCAGAAGTCCCCTGCCGCGCGCTGCGCTCACCTTGTGCTCTCCGTATTGGGCTCTTCCCTCGACGGTGAAGGTGAACTGCTTCGCCAAGAGATCTCCGGTGAAGAGGTATACGAACAGGCCGCTGCTGGAGGTTCCGGTGGTGGTGACGTTGCTCAAGTCCGCGGTGGGATAGAAGACGCGCAGGGCGACGCTGGTATCGGATGACGTGATCTTGGCTCCGCTGACGGACGCGCCGTTGGTGTCGACGATCCGGCCCAAGGTGAAGCCGGCTCCGATCAAGGTGGATTGGGTCTGGTTGGTCAGCGAGAGCACGCGCGCGGGGGTGACGGCGGCGTTGAGCTTGGCGTGGAGCTCGTAGGGCAACGCGTACGCTTTGGCGTCGACGAGGTTGAGATCGGGTACGCCGCCTTCGTGGGTCAGGTCGTAGAGGACGGTCGAGGCGGGGATGACCCGATCCGC
>JBQTKE010000177.1:0-4872 GCA_052386435.1 Myxococcaceae bacterium | reverse complement strand
GTCGGACGCCGGATACGATCTGGTCCTGCTGGGCCAGACCTCCGTGGGTGAGCTGGAGATCACCGCGTCCCTGCAGCAGACGCCGAATCAAGAGCAGGTGTTGGGTCTGCATCTGACGTTGCCGCGGATCGGCAAGCTCACCCTGGGCATGGCGATCGATCCGGACGGCACCGCGCGCGTGGCGTCGGTCGCTCGGCATCTGCCTGATGGAACTCCGGCGGGCGCGTCGCTGCCTTCGGAACAGACGCTGCGGACGAAGCTGACCGCTCTGAAGGTCGAGCTGCAGCGCGAACGGTGGAAGAGCGCGTCGCGGGAAGAGCAGCTGGCTCAGCTCAAGGCGCGGGTCGAGAGCATCGACACCTTCAAAGGTCGTTTGGAAGCGTTGGAGCAGGAGCACCAGGTCCAGCTGCGCAAGCTGCAGAAGCAGACCAAGCAGAAGCAGACGGACGCGGACGAGCTGTCGCTGGCCCACGCGGCGCTGGTGCGCGAACGGGATCAGCTCAAAGTCCAGCTGGACGGCGCGCATCACGAGATCGCGTCACTGACGTCAGACCGCGGAGAGCTGGAAGATCTGGTCCGCGAAGAGACCGAAGCGGCGGCGGAACGTGAACGCGGGCTGATCGTAGAGCGCAACGAAGCGCTGCAAGAGCGGGCGCTGCTCGAAGAGCGTGAGCGGACCACACTGGCCGAGCGCGATGAGGCAGTGGCCGCGTGTGCCGCTTGGGCTGAGCGCGATCAGGAGCTCTCTGGAGAACGGGACGAGAGAGAGAACGCGCTGCGCTCTGAGCTTCAGCAAGAGCAGGCAAACCTCGAACAAGCGCGCGGGGAGTTGGAGACCACGGTGAGCGCGCTGGCGAGCTCGCGCGATGAGCAGTTGGCCTTGCAGGCGCGCATCAGCGAGCTCGAGACGCTCCTCAAGACCCGCGCCGGCGACGCGGAGACTCAGCTCGCCTTGCGGGAGGCGCGCGTCGAAGAGCTGCAGGCGTTGCTGGCCCAGCGTGAGGCCGCGTTGGAGACCGCTCGAAACACCGCGGGCGATGCGACCGCGCTGCGCCGAGAGGTTCTCGAAGCCCAGGCCCGCATCGACGCGCTGGTCAACGAGAAGCAGGGAACGGGCAGCGACGCGCAGCTGCAGGAAGCGCAGGGCAAGCTCACCGCCGCGCTGGCCAAACTGACCAGCTCTGAATCGGAGAACGCGGAGCTTCGGCGGAAGCTGACCGAGCAGACCGAGGTCGCGGACCACACGCGGCAGAAGCTCACGGCGGAGAGCGAAGTCGCCGATCAGCTCCGCGCGGAGAACTTCGACGTCAGGGCGCTCGCGGACAATGCCGCGGCGGAGGGGCAGCGTAAGAGTGAGGAGCTCGCGGCGCTCGAAGGTAAGCTGGCGGCGCTCGAGACTGAGCTCACCACTGCGCGGTCTCAGCTCTCTGAGCTGAACGAGACCGCCGGCAAAGTGCAGGATGAGCTGTCCACCCAGCAAGTCTCCGTCGCGGATCTGACGACGCGTTTGAACAGTGAGTCGGGCCGGGCCTCCGCCTTCTACACGTCTTCCGAGAGCCTGCGCGCTCGGGTCGAACAACTGCCCACGGAGCAGCCTCCCCTTCCGCTCACGCCCTTGCCCGCGGCGCTCAAGACGCCCGCGCCGCCGCCAATCCCCGCGATGTCCGCTTGGGAGATGCCGCGCACGCCGCGACCGCCGACGCCGCGCCCCATTCCGGTGCTCACGCCCCAGCCAGTGCAGGCCACCGTCTCGCCGGCTCCGGTCGAGTCGAATGAGCCCACGGCGCCCTTCGCGATGCCGGATCCCCAGCTGCTCGCGTCCGACGAGCAGCCGGAGCCGCTCGCGTTGGGCAGCGCGTGGTTGGAAGAGCCTACCGCGAGTCACCGCCTTCCTCACCCGCCGCCACCTTCACGCAAGCGTCGCTAATCCATGCGCCGTCACCCTTTCCTCGAGGGACTAAAGCCCACGCTGCACATCGCCCACCGCGGCGGCGCAGCGCTGGCGCCGGAGAATACGCTGGGCGCCTTCGAGCAGGCGGTCACAAACTTCCACACGGACATTTTGGAGCTGGACGTTCAGCCGTGCCGCGACGGGACCTTGATCGTCGCGCACGATCCCACAGTCGAGCGTTGCAGCAACGGGACGGGGGCCATCGCCGACCTCACGTTGGAGGAGCTGCGCGCGCTGGACGCGGGTTATCGCTTCACCCGCGACAGCGGTCAGACCTTTCCGTTCCGCGGGCAAGGCGTGCGTTACGTCACGTTCGATGAGCTGCTGACCGCATTCCCCACCACCCGGCTCAACGTGGAGCTGAAGAGCGCGCCGCCCGGGGCGATCGAGCGCTTCGTCGCGTCGATCAAGAAGGCCCGCGCGGTGGAGCGCGTCTGCTGCGGCAGCGAGCTGGATGAGATCGCGGACCCACTCTATCGGGCACTGCCTGAAGGCTGTCATTTCTATCCGCGCAACGCGCTCGCCCTGTTGATCTTCGCCCTGCGTTCGAATGACGACCAGACCCCGCCCCTTGATCCACGCTTCAGCGTGCTCGACATGCCGGTGAGCTACGAGGGCGTGCGGCTGATCGATGAGACGCTGATCGATACCGCCGCCGGGCTGGAGAAGTGGATCAACGTCTGGACGATCGACGACGAAACGGAGATGCGCCAGCTCGCGAAAGAGGGCGTGGGCGGGATCATGACTGATCGCCCCGATATTCTCCGCCGAGTGCTCGACGGGAAGTTGTGACGGGATCAGGAAGCCGCGCTCGGTCCAATAACTTTTGCACGGCTGACCCGCACCGCCTGCGAACGTTAGAACGTGCCGCCCACCTGCACGACCCCGCCACCCTTCGGTAGGAGGATCACGTTCGCGGAGGGAGCTGACGGATCAGGTTTCAGCAGCAGGTAGATCCCAATTCCGGTGACAACCGCGCCAACTCCGAGCGCCACCTCGCCCACGCCGAACAGGGTTGTGGCGCGCTCAGCGTCCGCCCTGGTGACAGTCGGATCTTGAGGGTTGGGGTTGTCCGGTTGGGCCTTGTCCCATTCGGCTTTCACGTTCGCGGCAATCGCCATGCAAGTGATCCCGCCGATGACGGCCAACCCTCCGCCCGCAACCATAGCGATCGGCCCGGCCTTCACGGGCGCCGCAGGGGCGGTGCCCACGGTCGTTTCCGGACCAAGCCCGGTGCCAGGATCGTCGCCGGAATCCGAAGAGTCCGGCTTGGTGACGATCGACTTCGCTTCCGACGCGAGCGGCGTGCGCTCGTCGAAGATGACCCGGGCGCTGCCGTCGTAGCGAACGCGGACTTCCTTGGCTCTGACCGCGCCGTCTTTGGTGGCGAGCTCCACTTTGTGCATTCCCACCGTCAGCGACATCTTCAGCGGCGGCGGGCCCACGGAGCGGCCATCAATGCGCACTTCCGCGTCCGGAAGCTCGCTGGTGACTTCGACATCCCCCTGCACCGACGCGCGCGCTTCCGCCATCAGCTCCAGCAGCAGCGGGTTGGCGAACGCCGGATCCAGCGCGACCTCTGAATGGAGCTGCAATGCTGTCTTCAACGCCTCCCGGGCGGGGCCGCTCTTTTGCAAGGCGGCGTAACACTGCGCGCGCTTCACATAGATCTTCGCCGCGGTGCTGTTGGGAAGCGGCGGCTTGCGCTTGAGCTGAATGGAGAACGCGATCAGCGCGCGTTCGAACTCACCCTGGTTCATGAGGCGGTCGCCATCCGCGGGCCCCGCGAACGCAGTGCTCGCACAGAGCAGCACCGCCGTCAGAGCGGACTTCATCGACGAAGCTCCACGGTGAGCTTGAAGGGCTCGTCGCTGCTCTCCACGTCCACCTGGCGGGTGATGGTCTTGAAGCCGTCGCGCATCAAGCGAACTTCATGCGGTCCCACGTCCACTTTGAGCGCAATCGGGGTCTGACCAATTCGCACGCCATCCAGATCGATATAGGCCCAGGAGAGCTGTCCCTCCAGCTTGCTGGTGACGCGCAACTCGCCCTTCCGGCTGCGCTCAATCGGGAGCCGCTCCGTTCGACGGGTCGCATTCCCCTGGCGCTTCTGTTTCTCAACTGAGCGAGCGGGAAGACGGTCGTTGCGAGGTGGTGGAAAGCTGCGGTCGTCGTCGAAGCGCAGAGGGCTTTGAATCGACGGCCGGGGTTCCTCGACCGGCGCCACTTCCCCCACCGGCGCGTGCGCGTTCAGATCGTGGATCTGCATCGGCACCGGCTCCGGCGCGTTGGTGCGCAGCAGAGCCAGACCGGCGCCGAACACCACCGCTCCCACACAGAGGCCAACCAACACCCGAGGCACCCGACGCTCGCCGTTCGGTCCGCGGAACAGCGTGGAGAGGCTGGGCAGAGATTCGTCCGGCTCCGTGCCGGTATGGCCGCCTTCGCTGTGCCGTTTGTTGCCACTCAGGCTGGGCTGCTTGGGCGGAACGCTTCGACGGAGCGACGCCGCCGGCGGCACCGGCAGCCCAGGCGAAGACAGGCGCCGCAGCGGCGTGGGCGTTGCCGCTCCCCCCACGGCTTCTTCCAACGCGGAGAACATCTCACCCACGGTCTGGTAACGGTCCTCCGGCATCTTCGCGAGGCTTCGGTTTAGAACCTCCGCCACCCCTCCCGGTGTATCGTCCGGCAACGCCATCGCGGCATCCGGCGCGTCGGTGTTGACGTGCTTGCGCATCACCGAGTGATCGCTCTCTCCTTCGAAGAGCGGCTGACCGGTGAGCATTTCGTAGAGGAGAACGCCCAGCGAATAAATGTCCGCGCGCTGGTCGATCTTGTCCGTGCCCATGGCCTGTTCGGGAGCCATGTACCGAGGCGTTCCGATGGCGACGCCCGCGCGGGTGAGCTGGCTGCGCGGATCG
>JBQTKE010000176.1:0-16225 GCA_052386435.1 Myxococcaceae bacterium | reverse complement strand
CTGGCACATGCAGGCGCACTCCTTCCGATGTCAACAGAATCTTAAGTCTTGATTTTCCAACCCGCAGTCGCCGCCTTTCAATTGGTTCGCCCCTTGCTGTAGGTGTGGGTGCGGCAGTTCCCACCGGTTCGGGAAGGGCCGCGAAAAAACTGCAGGCCGCCACAAAAGAGGGAAGAGACTTAACCCTCTCCGTGGCGATTCGAGGGAAGTGCGATGACTTCGCTGTTGGGTCGGTTGGCTCCAAGCCGTACAGCTCGGTTAAATCTGCTGGTCGACCTGGCATTGCTGCTCATGGCGCTTTTGTTCGCGGCCCTGACGGCGGGACCGGTTCAGTCGCCGGTCGAGCTGGCGTGGTTTGGAACCGCGGAATGCTTCGTCTGGATCTTCGTGAGCACCGCGCTCCGTCACTACGACGCCTGGGCAACAGATCGTGAGGCGCACGACGACGCCGCGCTCGTCTCCGTTTTGGTGATGGCCGTCACCACGATTCTCGGCGTCGCCACCTTTTTCGCTCCTCCGACCACCGCGCTTCCTTCCGTCGGTTACTTCCTCCTCTTCTTCTGGCCTTCCGCTCTCCTGCTCCGCCTCGCCCTCTTCCGCCCGCTCTCGCGCGGTGACGGACCGATGGACGAAGTGTTGATCATAGGCGTGGGACCGCTGGGCCGCCTCACCGGCGAAGATCTTCAGAACCGCACCCGCCGCCACGTGCTCGGGTTCCTGCGCTTCGACGACGAAGGCAAACCGGAGCCGCTGCGCAACCGGGTGCTCGGCACCTCCGCGGATCTGGAAGCGTTGCTCAAGACGCTCCCGGTCAGCGAAGTCTTTATCTCCGGCAACGCGCTCAAGAACGCGGCGGAGATGCAGCAGGCGATCAAGACCTGCGAGCGCTTCGGTGTTCCCTTCGCCCTCCCTGCTTACTGCTTCCGCCTGGACCGCGCGCGTCCCGTTCAGCCGCACGCGGTCGCGGACGGATACATCCACTACATGTCTGTGAGCGCGAAGCCCGGACAGATGGCGCTGAAGCGGCTCTTCGACATCGTCTCCGCGTCGGTGGCGCTCTGGATGCTCCTGCCACTCTTCGCGTTCGTTGCCGCGGCGATCAAGCTCACCTCGCGCGGCCCCATCTTCTTCAAGCAGGTGCGCGTCGGTCTGCACGGCAAGCCGTTCAAGATGCTTAAGTTCCGCTCGATGGTCGTGAACGCGGAAGAGCTCAAAGCGAAGCTGGAGGTGCAGAACGAGCAGAGCGGCCCGGTCTTCAAGATGAAGCACGACCCGCGCATCACCGCGATAGGCCGCTTCATCCGCAAGTACTCCATCGATGAGCTCCCTCAGCTCATCAACGTGCTTCGCGGTGACATGGCGGTGGTCGGTCCGCGCCCGCCGGTTCCCTCCGAGGTCGCGAAGTACGAGGCGTGGCAGCGTCGCCGTCTTTCTGTGCGTCCTGGCCTTACCTGTATCTGGCAAGTGAGCGGCCGCAACCAGATCTCCTTCGAGCAGTGGATGTTCCTGGATATGCAGTACATCGACCACTGGAGCCTCGCTCAGGACTTCAACCTGATCCTCAAGACCGTTCCTGTGGTTCTCACCGGACGCGGCGCGAGCTAGAACGTTCGCACCGTGATCTCGCGAGCCTCCGCCGCCTTCGCGTCCCTCCTCTTCGGGACGCTCGCCCTCTCCGGCTGTCGCACTGCCGGCGACTACGTCTGGATCGACGACTACACCCGCTTCGACGCCGTGGCCGAGAGCGAGTACCGCGTGCTCCCGGGCGACGTCTTGCAGGTGCGAGTCTACAACCAGGACAACATGACGACGCGGACCAAGGTTCGCGAAGACGGGATGATCTCCATGCCCTTCGTCAACGACGTTCAGGTCAGCGGCCTCACCCCGGCCGCCATCGCCACCGACCTGGCCGCGAAGCTCAAGAACTTCATCAACAAACCGGTCGTCTCCGTCTCGCTCGAGGAGATCAAACCGCTCGCGGTATCGATCATTGGCGAGGTGAAGAAGCCCGGCCTTTACCAGTTGGAACCTGGCGTGAGCGTCCTTCACGCCATCGCCGCGGCGGGCGGTTTTACGGACTACGCGAACGAAGACGACGTCTACGTGCTGCGAAAAGAAGCGGCCGGACGCCCCCCGCTGCGGCTGCGCTTCCGCTACCACGAGCTCGCCCACGTCGAAGGCAAGGCAGCCCTCTTCCGCCTGCGCGCGGGAGACGCCGTCGTGGTGGAGTGACCCTTGCTCCCCGCGCTTGCTCTGCTGCCGCTGTTGGTTGCTGGTCGCGCCAACTACGAGGTGGCGGCCCGCAGTGAAGCGCGTGCGACCACCGACACGGCCGCGCAAGCCTATGCTCTGGTGGATCTGACCCCGCGCCTGGGGTTGCGGCTTCAATCCGAGTCGGTCTTCTTCAACATCGCGTACGCACCGCGCGCCGCGCTCACCAGCGGTCTGGGTGTCACGGTTCCCGAATACATGCACCGGGCGGAGCTGGGGTTCGAATACGCGTTCACCCCGGGGCATCGCTTCTACTTGCGGCAAGACGGCGCCTACGGCATGCGGGAGTTCACGCTGCTGGGCGTCACGGCCTCCACCGCCGGGCCTGCAGACACGACGTCGACGACGAACACGACGCCGCCGACGCCGACACCTTCCACCACCACGCCGACGCCGACCACGCAACCCACGCAGATCGACAACCAGCGAATCATCGGCTTCGCGCCATACGTCCAATCCAGCTCGCGGTTGGGCTTGGTGCTGCAGCTCTCCAAGCTGACCACGCTGCTGGTGGACGGTGGTTACGAGATTGCGGGGGGCGCGGACTCGACCACCCGGCTCTCACTTCCTCTGCAGAAAGGTCCGCGCGCGGACGCCCAACTCACGGTCTTTGCCAGCAACAAAGACACGCTGATCACCGCGGTGAGCGCCAGCGATTCGGTCTTCTCCAACGGCCGGAGCGCCAGCCTATTGGTGGCCGATGAGCGCTGGCGGCGGATGTTGGGTCGCGTGGGATTTGGCGAGCTTCGTCTAGGCGCGAGCGCGCAACGACAGCGCACCGAGTTCGGAACGCAGACGTACGCGACGTTGCCGGTGGGCGGCGTCGCCTTCGAGTCCGCGACGTCCTTCATCCAACGTCCTCTGGCGCTGCGCCTGGAGCTGAACGTCGTCCCGTACATCGATCCCTACGCAACAGTGGTCTACCAGCGGTTGGAAGCGAACACGGTGTTCACCTGGAAAGTCGGCCGCGGAACGGTGATCGTGCGTGGCTCCGGGTCCTATGCACTCACCGGCTTTGCGCGGCGCGGACAATCGCTGCTGATGCTGGACGTGGGCGGCCTCTATCTCTTCGATCGCATCGTGCAGCTGGAAGGCGGCCTGCGCGGCGCGTACCAGGCGGGCACGTTGATCAACACCGCGTTCTGGGCGGCGGGCGGCTACATTGCGCTCGGCTTCGCCCAAGTCGGCGCCCTCTAGTCATGTTCAAGGTGAATCGAATGCCAAAGAAGACCTGGGCAATTCTGGTGGCACTGCTGGGGACTGGCACCGGCTGCAAGCACTCTGGACTGTTCGTCTGGGTGGACCAATACAAAGAGCCCGGCTCGTCCCGAGTGGAGGGCTACCTGATTGGCAACGGCGACACGCTCAACGTTCAGGTCTGGAACCAGCCCGGGGTGAGCGGCAAGGCGCGCGTGCGCTCCGACGGTCGAATCACGATTCCCTTTTTGAACGACGTGGTCGCTGCGGGCTACACGCCGAACGCGCTGGCGCTGATGATCCAGGTGCGACTGAAGGAATACATCAACAACCCGGTGGTGACCCTGACGCTCGAAGAGAGTCGAACGCTCTCGATTCCCGTCGTGTGCGAGGTCGCGCAAGAAGGCGTGTTCAACGTCGAGCCGGGCAGCGGAGTCCTTCAGGCCGTGTCCGCGGGCGGCGGCTTGGGGCTGCACGCCCGTGAAGACTACATTTTCGTGCTTCGCCGCACCTCGCCCGCGAGTCCGCCAACGCGCATCCGCTTCACCTACGACGCCCTGACTCGAGCTCAAGGCGCGGCGTCCACTTTCCGGCTGCGCCAAGGCGACACCGTGGTGGTCGAGTAGCCACCCTTCAGTCCCGCCTTCGCGAAGGTTAGTCTTCGGGGCCCATGGCTGCCCCTCGAGGAACGGTGTTGATCGTGGAGGACGACCCCGCGCTGCGGCGGTTGGTGGCCGGTTACTTGGGCGTGCTTGGGTTCGAGACGCTGGAGGCCGCGGACGGTGGTTCCGCGATCCGGCTCCTGGGGAAAGCGCCCGCGCTCAGGTTGGTCTGTCTGGATCTCATGCTGCCAGAAAGCTCCGGCTATGAAGTCTGTGAGTTCATCCGTCAGACCGAAGCGCTCAAGCACCTTCCAGTCTTGATGATGAGCGCGCGGACGTTGCCCGAAGATCGCGCGCATGCGGAAGAAGTCGGCGTCTCCAGCTACTTGATCAAGCCTTTCACCCGAGCCGAGTTCTCGCGCCAGGTGGAGTCGGTGTTGGGGCAGGCCGGCACAGCATGAGGGTCCTCGACCTGCTGTTGGTGATCTGGTCAGTGCCGGTGCTGGTGGGGACCGGTTATCTGTTCGTGCTCACCGTGCTCTCGCGGCGCGGCGAACCCAATGACGACGCCGCCGCGCAGCAACCGCGCCTGCGTTTCGACATCGTGGTGCCCGCGCACAATGAAGAGGCGGGGATCGCGCGAACGGTGGCGAGCCTCTCGTGCGTAGACTATCCGCGGGGGCAGCGGAGGATCTTGGTCGTCGCCGACAACTGCACGGATTCCACTGCGGAGAAGGCACGTGAAGCGGGCGCGACCGTGCTGGTAAGGAACAACGAGGAGAAGCGTGGCAAGGGCTACGCACTCGCGCACGCGTTCGAGCGGAGCCTGCGTGAGAAACAAGCAGACGCGGTGGTGGTGATCGACGCCGACACTTTGGTGAGCGACAACCTGTTACGCGCTTTCGCTCAGCGGCTTGAAGCGGGAGCGCAGGCGGTGCAAGCCGACTACGCGGTGGCCAACCGTGATGCGTCTTGGCGCACGCGCTTGATGTCGATCGCGTTGGGCATGTTCCACATTTTGCGGTCGTTGGGTCGCGAGCGCATGCATGTGTCCTGTGGCCTGCGCGGCAACGGGATGTGCTTCACCCACGGGTTGCTGGAGCGCATCCCCCACGACGCGTTCTCCATCGTGGAAGACCTGGAGTACGGCATCCGCTTGGGACGCGCTGGCGTGCGCGTGGTCTACGCGGAGGAAGCCCACGTCTACGGCGAGATGGTGTCGGGCGAGAAAGCGTCCCGGTCTCAACGCAAACGTTGGGAAGGTGGCCGCCTGCAGATCATGAAGCTGCACGGTGTGCCGCTGCTGACCAGCGCGTTGAAACAGCGCAGCCGGCTCCTCTTTGATATCGCGATGGACGTGCTGATTCCTCCTTTGTCGTGGTTGACCGCCGCGGCGGTGGTGGGCTCCGTGCTCTCGTTCGGGTTGCGCTTGCCGATGGCCGCCGCGTCGTTCGGAACCAGTCTGGGATTCTTGACGCTCTACGTCTTTCGCGGCTGGTGGCTCTCAGGCTCGGGATGGCGCGGGCTCTTCGATCTCGCGTTCGCGCCCCTCTACATCCTTTGGAAGCTCACCCTCCTCTTCCGTGGCGGCACCAAGCGCAAGGACGAGTGGGTCCGCACCGCCCGCGAAGGCGAGACTCGGTAAGGAACCATGGTCCAGCTCAGCGTGGTCGTCGCGACGTTCAATCGAAAGGATCTGATCATCCGGTTGGTCAAGCAGCTGGGGAAGCAGACCTTGCCGCCGAGCCAATACGAAGTCGTGGTCGTGGACGACGGATCGTCTGAGTCGCCGAAGCAGGCGCTTGAGGCGTTGAAGGTCCCGTGTGGACTAACCGTGGTCGAGCAGAAGAACGCGGGCGCGGCGGCGGCGCGCCACCGTGGCGTGCTGGAGGCCAAGGGCAAGGTCGTCATCATCACCGACGATGACATGCAGGTGGAGCCGATGTTCGTCGAGCGGCACCTGCGCCACCATTTGAGCGGCCCCCCGAAGTGCGTGCTCGGGCGTATTCACCCGGATCCAGGCCTGGCGTCGATGCCCATTTTCGAGCGTTGGTACGCGTACCTCTTGGACAAGCATGTGGCGACGCTCAAGTCAGGACGCACGCCGATCCCCGGAACCGCGCTCTTCACCGGCAACGTGTCGATGCGAAGAGAGGACTACCTAGCCGCGGGTGGGTTCGATCTCGCGCTGGGCCAGTCGGAGGATTCAGAGCTGGGCTTGCGCTTGGAGCAGCACGGCGTGGAGTTCATTTTTGATGAGCAGGCGTTCACGCTGCACGGGAGCGACCACACCAGCTATGAGAAATGGCTGCGGCGCGCGCACCGCTACGGCGCGTTCGATCACCGGATCGCGCAGAAGCATCCCAACGTCAACCATGCCAGCCCCTACCGGTTCCTGTTTTCGCTCAATCCTCTCGCCCGGCCGTTGCTCGTAGCCGCGTTGGTCGCGCCGGATGCGAGCGAGCCGGTTTCAAGCGCGGCGATGAAGGCCAGTGAGCTGCTCGACAAGGCGGGGCTGGAGCGGCTGGCGTTCATGGGAACCTCCGTCGTGTACACGATGGAGTACTACCGAGGCCTGCGCGAAGAGTGCGGGAGCTTGGGCACCGCGCTTTCGGACTTGGTTCGTTTCGCCGCAATGGATGGGAAGACTCGGCTCGCGAAAATCGCACTCGCAGCGCGGCGGAAGCTTCATGCTTAGGTCCGCTTGGGATCGGCGGGGTGCGCTTGCGCCAGCTTGCCTGCGGCGGTGATGATGCCCGACCGTGGCCGCCAAGAATCGCCGACCGACGAAGGCAGTGAAGCCGCCGTCCGCTACGCCAACGGGTCGGCTTAATCTCCTTCTTGGGACATCCGTGAGCAGAATCGGGCCACGATTGAAGCCGTGACTTCGAGCAGGCTGCTTCTCAGCGCGGCGAACCTTGGAGGTCGTCCGAATCATCGCGGTTGCGCGGAAACACACGGGCGGGAATTCCCACCGCGACGTGATCGGGCGGAACGTCTTCGAGGACCACTGCGTTGGCGCCGATGCGCGACCTCGCACCGATCCGCACGGGTCCCAAAATTCTTGCGCCGGCTCCGATCCAGACGTCGTCTTCGATCACCGGGTAGCCGTTGTCCTTCGCAGTCCCCACGGTGTTGTTTCCATAGAAGCGCACGCGGTTACCGATCTGCGCGTCGCCGCCAATCACAATTCCCAGCGAGTGGACGAAGTAGACGCCGTGTCCCAGCGTGACCTCTTTCCCAATTTCGATTCCGAGAAGCGCCGTCTGCACGACGCGCAGCGCATGGTTCAGGCCGGGGATGTGGAGCTTGCGGGCGAATTCACGCATTCGGTTGAGCGAGGTGATCCGGTACGAATCCGTGGAGAGCACCGCGGAGGCGATGGCTTTCGGGCTCTCGTCCCCACTCGCGGCTCGGGCAAGCTCCACGGCGTCCCTAAGAAGATCATTGAGCATCGAGGCCGATCAGGAAGCGAGCGCGTAGCCCAACAGGATGCGGGAGTCGGGATCCAGCTCCAGAAACTCAATCGCCAAACCTTCGTTGGTCACCCGCACCACGCGGCCGCGCGCCTGCACCTCTTTGGTGTGACCGGATGGGGAGAACGCGATCTCCAGCGTCGCGCCTTTCTTCACGCTGGTCTCCTTGGTTCGAATGAACAGCCCACCCTCGGAGAGATCCGTGGCGTATTCGACGGATTCAGGGGCGTGGGTGGTGGTCTTGCGTTTGATCTGCAGCTTGACCGGGATGCGCGGGTGACGGCGGCGTTCGTTCTTCGTCGACTTCATGGCGAAGCTCCTGTCGAAAGAAACGGACCGGCGAGGAGCTTAACCCAACATCACCCGATCCACCTCTTCGCACATCTTGGCCAGGAAGACGGAACGCGAGAAACGCAACGCATTGTCCCGCGCGGCTTGGGGTTGGAATGTTTTTTTCCACGACTCGAAGCGGCGCAGTGCGTCCACCAGCGCGTCAACGGTTTGCGCGTCGAAGAAGAGTCCGGTCTCTGGCGTGACGGTCTCCAGCGCACCTCCGCGTCCATAGGCGATCACCGGACACCCGCTCGCCTGCCCTTCAAGGGGCGTAATGCCGAAGTCTTCAACGCCTGGAAAAAGCAGCGCCCGCGCGTCGCGGTAGAGTCGCGGCAACGCATCGTCTGGCACGGCGCCGAGGAATCTGACGTTCGCGGACGCGGCGGCGCGAAATTCCGGCGTGTCCGTGCCGAAGCCAGCGATCAAGAGCGGGGCTTGGGTGTGACGAAACGCTTCCAGCACCAGATCCAAGCGCTTGTACGGAGCGAACGCGCCCATCCAGAGGAAGTAGTCACCTTCACCGCGAGCACTCAGCGGCTCCGCAGTGTAGCGATCCAAGTCCACAGGCGGATTCACGACTGTCGCCTCTCGCCCGTACAGCCTTTGAATCTGCTCTGCAATGTGACGGCTGTTGGCGACGAAACGGTCCACGCCGCGGGCACTGCGCACGTCCCAATGCTGCAGCGCGGGTCGCACCGCGAGCGCCGCCAAGCGCACCGGCGCAGAGGTCTTTCCGGGACCGAAATAATCGTCGAAGAGATCCCACATGTAGCGCATGGGCGCATGCACATAGGAGAGGTGGCGAGTGCCCTCTGGAAGCCGAACACCCTTCGCCACGCAGTGACTGGAAGAGATGACCAAGTCGAAGTCGGGCAGGCGCATCGCTTCGATTGCCGCGGGCATCAGCGGCAGGAAATGACGGTACGCGGTCACCGCGCCGGGGATGCGCTGGAGAAATGACGTGTGAATGCGGTGCGACTCAATGGCGGGACCGGATGCGCCACGGCGGTGAACCAACGTGAAGATCTCCGCCTGCGGAAAGAGCTCGCAGAGCGCCTCCAGCACCTTCTCCCCGCCGCGGCGAGCCACGAGCCAGTCATGAACGAGGGCGACCTTCATCGGTTCGGGCTTTGTACTACGGGCGCGGGCGCGGTAATGCCATCGCGAACGTGCCGACTGTCTTGATCGATCTACGAATGGTGCGAGGCCGCCTGCACGGCATCGCCCGCTATGCGCTGGAGTTGGCGCGACGTCTGCCCGCGCTCGCCCCGTCGTGGAAGTTTGAGGTGCTCACTGGCCCCGTGGGTCTGCCGTCGAATTTGGGCGCGCTGGCTCCGCAAGTGCCGCAGGTGAAGTGCCGCGCGGGGTTCCTCTCCCCGCTCGAACAGCCCGCCCTCGCTGCCACCCTCGCCCGTGCCTCCTGCGATCTCTTCCACGCGACGTCGTTCTCCCTGCCCGCACTCTGGTCCGGGAAGCTGGTCGCCACGCTGCACGACGCAAACCACCTGGCGCGCCAGTCGGACTACGGGTTGTCGCAGCTCGCGTATTACCGGCTGGTGGTGGGTCCTCGGTCGAAGACGGCGACGGGGCTGATCACCGTGTCGGACTTCTCGCGCGCGGAGTTGGCGCACCATCTGTCGCTCGCGCCAGAGCGCTTTCAAGTGATCGCCTGCGGGGTCGACAGCGCTTTCTCTCCGCCTTCGCAAGCGGAGACCCAGCGCGTGCGCAAGGCGCTCAAGCTTCCTCCACGCTACGTGCTGGCGGTGGGGAATGCGAAGGCGCACAAGAACCTCAAGCTGGTGGGAAAGATCGCGGACGATCTTCCCTGCTCGGTAGTGCTACTCGCGGGTGAGGACGTGGCCCAGAAATTGGGTTTCCCGTCGAGGACGCTGGAGCTGAACGACGTTCCAGATGCGCTGATGCCCGCTCTATACGGCTCGGCGGACGCGGTCTTGGTCCCCTCGCGACACGAAGGCTTCGGGCTTCCTGCGCTCGAAGGAATGGCCGCGGGATCCGCCGTGCTCGCGGCGCGTTCGGGGGCGCTGCCCGAGGTGGTTGGCGCCGCTGGAGTGCTGCTCGATCCGGACGACACCGTGGGCTGGCGGGATGAGACTCTGCGCGTGCTGCGCGATGAGCAGTACCGGCGCGCGCTGGTGGAAAAAGGAATCAAGCGCGCCAGCACCTTCACGTGGGACGACTGCGCCCGACAGACGCTCGCGGTCTACGCTCGGGTCTTGGGGGTCTCGCTGTGATTCTGGTGTTCGTCACCTGCCCCACGCAGGAGAAGGCGGCGGAGATCGCGCGCACGCTCGTCGAGGAGAAGCTGGCTGCCTGCGGAAATCTCTTCCCAGGGCTGCGCTCCATTTATCGCTGGGAAGGCAAGGTCCAAGACGAATCCGAAGCTCTGCTCCTACTCAAGACGTTGCCCGAGCACTTCGATGCCCTGCGGGCGAGGGTGGTGACGCTGCACCCATATGACTGCCCGGAGGTGGTCGCGGTTCCTGTCTCGTCTGTGCATCCGCCGTATCTCGAGTGGGTCACGGCGTCGACGCGCGGCTGAGCTCCATCACGGTGATTGAGTACGGCGGCAGCAGCACGTCGGACATGGTTTTCGCCTTCTCGTAGGCGGTCAGGCCCTTCGGATCTCCGCCGAAGGAGAACGCGCGCCCCACGTTCCATTGCCCGCAGCCTTTCATCTCGATCTTCGTCTTCGCGGCGCGACCGGGATCTAAGTTCAGCGCGACGAGCACCATCTTTTGTGACGACGGGTCCCGCGACGCGAACACGGAGACGTTCTCCTCACTGCGCGTGGGAACCGACACATCGAGAAAGTGACCTCCCTGTCCGTCGTAATTTCGGTACGCGCGGAAGGCCCAGAAGACCGGCGAGCTCTTGGGCGGGTAAACCCAGTAGTACGCCGCGGTCAGACCGTACTGACCGAAGCGACCCAGCGCTTCTGCCTGCGCGAGCGCCCCGGACATGTGGTTCTCCGCCCCGAAGTTGTACTCGCCGATCACGGTGCCCAGGCCGGGATAGTTGTCGCGAATCCAGCCCTGCATGCGCGGGATGAGCTGGATCGTGTCGTCTACCCACGACTCGTCCTTGTACGTGGGGTCCCACAGCGACCGCGTACTGCGAATGCGCAGTGCCGCGTTCTTCGCGTCGGTCTTGGATTGGTCCCACAGCCCCGCTTCGGTCTGTGGATAGAAATGCAGGTCGACCATGTCGAGCACCTTCACGCCGGTCTTCTTCTCGTGCTCGCGCAGCTTGCGCAGGTACCAGACGATCAGCGGCAGGTCGTCGTGCTTGCGTCGATCTGGACGCAGCCGAATGTTGGTGGTCGTGTCGACGGCGGAGTGGAAGTAATTCGTCCAGCCCCACTCGGCAGGTCCCGCGATCAGCCCTTCCGGATCCGCCTTCCGCACCGCGGTGCCGTACTTGATGGTGCGCTCCAGCAGCTCGTCATACGAGAGCGGCTCCGGGTGCACATCGCGGTGTGTCTCGAACCAGAGCATGGGCTCGTTGTCGAGGATGTAGAGGTTCACGGATCGCCCACGCGAGGCGTCCTTGGCGCGAATGGTCTTCACCCACTCGCCCACGAACTCGGGCGGCGCGGCGATGCTGGTGGTGGTAGGCGGCGGTGAAGGGAGCGCCTTGCCGTCACGACACTTCCCATTCCCCGCCTCGGGTCGATCCGGGTCGACGCTCTGCTGCTCCGGATAAAACGACTTGGGGAACCCGGCGGACGTCGTGTCCTTCGCCACCCAACCGATCGTGGGCACCGTGAGCGCGGTTCGCATCCCGTGCTTGCGGTTCTCCTCGAGGAAGATCTCGTAGGTGTAGTCGTCTCGTCCCGAGTAGTTGTTGTTCTCGAAGTGCCAGTCGCTGGCGGTGTTCCACGCGTTGCCCAGCTTCCAGTTGTAGCGGGACATGGTGTTGCCGCCCCAGCGCCGCGCGGTGGCGCCCATCTCGAACGGATGCTTGTCCTGAAACCCCATCACATGGAGCGCGATGCCGTAAATATCCGGCGAGATAGGCCGCGAGGGCGCGGTGCAATCCACGACCGAGCTCTTCGGGACCGGGGGCCCCTGCGCCGCGCGCGCGCCACCGGCGATCGCCACCGCGTTGCCTTCGGTCAGTCCCACGCTGTCGATCTTCACGTCCTTCAAAGAGCCCGCGGTGTCGCCCAAGAAAACAAGTTGATCGAACGCACGCGCGTCGGGATTCAGCTCGCGCATGCGCAGGTAGTACCAGCGCCACCCGCGCTTCTCGTCGTAGACGTGATCGGGGCGCAGCTTCACCTTGGGGAAGTCGCCGCCGTCCGCCTTGAAGAACACGGCGATCGGCGCGGACTCAGGCGCGTTGATTCGAAAAACGAGACCACCGAAGCGCGGCTGCGTTCCAAACTTGGCGACGATCCACCCGCCGTAGTTGGACATGTCCACGCGAACCGGCGCGCCCTCCACCACCGTGCGCTCCGACCAACCGAAGTCCATCCAGCCTTCGCCCAGCCCGCCATCGAAGACCTTCGCGATTACTTTTCTCTCAGAAGCTGGGACGGATTTGGCGGGAGGGACGTCCGCGGCCAACGCCTCGGAGCCGCCTCTTTTGCAGGCAGGGCTTAAAACCAGCACCAACACCACGGCGATCGCAGGAGCACGCATGGGGGCATCATGCGCCAGTTGACGACTGCAGTGCGCACCTGGATGAGCAACTTCATTTCCAAAGACCATTTTAGTCGGGAATTTCCGGAGTGGTTCTCGAGTGCGGTGCCCACCCCGACATCTGGATCATCTTTTGCTATTAGTCCACCCACCCATGTCTCTGTCGCGCGTGTCCTCCTGCGTCGTCGTTGCCCTCACTCTTTCCGCCTGCACCGGCACGGCGCTGCTCGACTCACCCGTGAATGAGAAGCCGCTGCCGGGTTTCGAAGAGGGGCTGAAAGACCCCGTCGTCGACGCGGGCGCTACCACCCCCGCTTCGGTAACAGGCGGTGGAGGCACGGTCACCGACCCCACCGGCTACATCCCCACGGGCGGGACGCTGTTCTGCCAGACCTACGGCACCCCCGCGACCCGAGGCACCATCGACGACGGCCGTCTGGCGGAGATCTCAGGACTGGTCGCGAGCCATGCCAACCCCGGCGTATTCTACGTGCACAACGACTCTGGCGACACCGCCCGCTTCTTCGCGATCAACGCCACAGGCCAAGTCCTGGCGGAGTTCACGCTCACCGGCGCCACGGCGGTGGACTGGGAAGACCTTGGCTTAGGCAAGTGCGGCGCGGACACCTGTTTGTATCTGGCGGACATTGGCGACAACAATCGCAACCGCGACAACTGCGCGCTCTTCCGGGTGGTGGAGCCGAAGGTGGATCCGGCTGTCCCTGTGGCCGCCCCCATCTCGATCGCCTTTCAGAGGTTTCCCCTCTCGTACGCCGACGGACCCAAGAACGCTGAAGCGTTGCTCGTTCACCCCAAGCGTGAAGAGCTCTACATCGTGAGCAAAGAGACGGACGGACGGCCCAGCACCATCTACAAGTTCCCCACGCTCAGTTCAGCGGGCAACACGCTCACCAAAGTGGTGACGCTGGACGTGCCGAAGCCGGCGGATCAATCGCTGACCGGCGCGGACTTCCACCCCAGCGGTGAAGCGATCCTGTTGCGCACCTACAACACGCTCTACGAAATCCGCTCCGGGCCACCGTTCTCCGCACCCACCGTGGCGGTGCCAGCAGCGACAGAGGTCCAAGGAGAAGCTGTCGCCTACAGCGTTGATGGCAAGGGTTTCTGGACCGTGAGCGAAGGCACCCCCACGGCGCTGCACCAAAGCGCCTGCGCGCCCTGACGGTGTTGTTGGAGCTTCGAGCCCTCATCCAGAGGCACGCGCCTACATTACGTTTGCGAGACAGGCCGTTAAGATACGGCGCGCGTGTCCGCTCCTGAGCCCACTTCGACGAACACCGAAGCTCACGGCCAAGCCCACGCCGGCCATCAGGACATGCTCACCGCCATCCGCAACGCGATGTTGCTGGGTGGATCCCTGCTGGCGACCTACGGCGTCTCACTGGGCATTCGCATCCTCCTGCCCCGCTTCATGGGGCCGGACTTGATCGGCCGCTACAACTTCGCCGACAGCTTCGCCGCGCAGTTTCTCATTCTGGTCAGCCTGGGCGTGGACACCTACGTGCACCGGGAGATCCCCGTCGCGCCGCGCCACGCGGATGACTTCTACGGCGGCATCACGCTGGTCCGGTTCATCGGCTTCTTCGTGCTGCTGTTGGTGATGGCCGGCATTCTGATTGGCACGCATCGCACGCCCGAGGTGCAGCTGCTGGTCTTCGGCTTCGCGATCTTCCACTTCCTGTTCACGATCAACGGCACGCTCGCGGCGCTGCTGCACGCGACCACGAATGTCGGTGGGCTCTCCGCGCTCAACGTCTGGACAAAAGTTCTCTGGGCGGGCGGCACGCTGGTCGCGGTCTATTTCGGCGGAAACCTGGTCTACGTCGTCGCGGCGCAGGTCATCTCCGAAGCCGTGAAGACCGTGGGCCACTGGCGGCTCGTCCAGCGCGAGCTGCGGGTGAAGTGGCGCGTGGATTGGGTGGCGGTAACGACCGTCATCAAGAGCAGCCTGCCCATGTATTTGAATGGCCTGGCGCTGGCGGTGTACGGCCGATTGGGCGTCACGATCCTCGACGCCCTCTCGACTGACGCGGAGGTCGGCTACTTCGGTCAGGCGTATGGCCTGGCAATGCTGACCCTGATGGGGACCCCGCTCATCTTCTGGGTGCTGCTGCCGCTGTTCTCGCGCGCCGCGCGCAGAAGTGACGAGGAGCTCAACGGTCACGTCCGCCGTTCGCTGGAGCTGATTCTGGCTTTCGCCTTCCCGGCATCGCTCTTCATGGGGCTGGGCGCGGAGCTGTGGATCCAAGTGTTCGGCAAGGCGTTCCTACCGTCGGTGGGGAGTCTGCAGCTCCTCTCGCCGGTGTTCATCCTCACCTACGTCGCGGTGCTCGCCGCGGCGGTGCTGCAGCAGCTGCGTCACGCGTGGACGGTGACGTTGGTCTCGCTCTCCAGCATCGTGGCCAGCCCGCTGCTGAATCTCGTGCTGATCCCTGCCTTCACCCGGTTCACCGACAACGCTCCGGGCGGCCCCGCGACTGGGGCGGCGGCGGCGTTGCTCTCCACGGAGACGGTGATCGCCGGCCTGATGCTCTTCTTCATTGGCCGCCGCGCCTTCGACGCACGTAACATCGCGGTCATAGTGAAGAGCGTGCTCATCTGCGGCGCGGTAATCATCGCGGATCACTATTTGAAACCCATTGGGCACTGGCGCCTGTTCGTCACCGTGCCGCTCTACGTGGTCCTGGCTCTCGTCACCCGCACCGTGCGGCCCATGGAAGCGGTCGCGCTGGCGAAGAATGCGCTGGCCACCAAACGCGCCGCGGCGCAGGAGGGCGCATGAGTAAGGCGCTGCTGCTCTCCATCATCGTCGCCACCGTCGCCCTGCCTCTCTACGCAGGGACCGCTCGACGTCCCGGCCGGGCGCTGCGGAACACTGTGTTCTTGTTGTTTGTCTTTAACGCGCTCTACCTCTTCGCCGTTCGCTTCATCTTCCCCCGCCTCAACAGCATTTAGTCTTCACGCCACCATGAGCTCAGCGCCTCCCAATACGTCCTCGAGCCGGCTTACCGAAGCCGACGACGCGGATCTCTTCGACTACGCGCTCCTGCGTGACTACGCGCAGTACGTCCGCGGATCGATTCACCGCCACCGAAGGCTCTACTACCTGCTGGTCCTGAGCATCATTGGACTAACCGTGGCGATCGCGAAGACGATGCCGCGCAGCTACCGCACCGAGACGCGGCTGCTGGCACAGCGCAACCAGGTCATCGCTTCGTTGGGCAATCCTGGCCGCACCATCCCCTTTGATTCGGACGCACCCACGCGCGGCGCTTCCGACATGGTGATGAAGCGCTCCAACCTGATCGAGCTGATCAAGCAAACGAACTTGGTCGAACATTGGCAGCGCACACGCGCGCCCTTGATGAAGCTCAAAGACGGGTTGTTCGGCTTGGTGCTGCCGCCCATGGACAAGCAGATGTGGGAAGACTCGCTGGTCGGGACGTTGGAGCGAAAGCTCTACGTGAGCTCCGACGTCGGGTCGGTCAGCATTGGGGTCGAGTGGCCGGACGCTCAGATGGCGTACCGGCTTGTGGAAGCGGCGCAGCAGAATTTCCTGGAGGCGCGGCAGGTGGAAGAGCTGGACACCATCAACGAGGCCATCTCCATTCTGGAGAGCCGCGCCACGTCGCTGCAGGAGGAAGTCGAGGAAGCGTTCGCG
>JBQTKE010000175.1:0-6251 GCA_052386435.1 Myxococcaceae bacterium | reverse complement strand
ATCTACGTCATTGAGGAGCTGGACCAGTTCAAGAAGGAGCTCTCCGAGCTGGGCCGCAACGCCCGTCTGATCGCGCGTTACCTTGACGGGTTCCGTCACGAGGGTTCGCTCGCCGAAGGAGTCCCACTTCCGAATGGTGGGACCGTTCGAGTCTCGTTCTCCAACCGCGATCTGCCCAAGTCGATGGCGGATGGGAACTTGATGGACAACCGCATTCTCGCGGTTGCCCTGGACCTGATGGAGAAGGAGCCTGACACCCAGGCTGCGTTCATCACCAAGGACACCAACCTCCGGATTCGAGCGGACGCGTTGGGGCTCACGGCGGAGGACTACGACACCGAACGGGTGGAGATCAGCGATCTCTACACGGGCATTGTGGAGCTCTCTGTCTCCGCGGAGCTGGTGGACGCGCTCTACAAGCCGAACGCGGAAGTGGAGGTGCCGGACCAAGACAAGCTCTTCCCCAACCAGTTCGTGCTGCTCAAAGACGCGGCCAATCCCTCGCACACCGCGATGGGCCGGCTCAACGCGACGAAGGGAAAGATTGTTCCGCTGGTGCGCTCTGGAAAAGAGGGTGTCTGGGGCGTCCGTCCGCGCAACATGGAGCAGAGCTATCTCATTGATCTGCTCCTCAACGACGACATCAAGCTGGTGACCATCGTTGGTAAGGCCGGCACCGGTAAGACGCTGCTCGCGATTGCCGCTGGTCTGCAGAAGACGACGGAGGAGGCGACCTACCAGAAGATGTTGGTGAGCCGTCCCATCTTCCCGCTGGGTCGAGACATTGGATATCTGCCGGGCGACGTGGAGCAGAAGCTCAACCCGTGGATGCAGCCCATCTTCGACAACGTGGAGTTCCTGATGAACCTCTCCCGCGCCGACAAGAAGGCGGGGCGCGGTTACCACGAGCTGATTGACCTGGGGATTCTGGAGATTGAGCCGCTCACGTACATCCGCGGCCGAAGCATTCCCAACCAGTACATCATCGTGGACGAGGCGCAGAACCTGACTCCGCACGAAGTGAAGACCATCGTCACCCGCGTGGGCGACAACACCAAGATCGTGCTCACCGGCGACCCGTTCCAGATCGACAACCCGTATGTCGACTCCACCAACAACGGGCTCGTCCATGTGGTGAACCGGTTCAAGACCGAGAAGATCGCGGGCCACATCACCATGCAGAAGGGTGAACGCAGCGCGTTGGCGGAGCTGGCGACCAACCTGCTCTGACGGACGAAGGTGAAGCGTGACGACGGGCGAAGAGGACAAGAAGCCGCTGATCGAATACCCCACCGTCTACACCTTCAAGGTGATGGGCAAGCAGGAGCACGGGTTCCGCGAATACGTGCGACAGCTGTTCAAGCGCTTGATGGGCCAGGACGTGCCCGCGGAGTCGTTCACAGAGCAGTCCAGCTCCATGGGGAAGTACCTGTCCGTCTCGGTGTCCGTGTATCTGCTGTCAGAGGATCAGCGCCGTTCCATCTACACGCAGCTCGCCAAGGAGCGGCGCGTCCTCTACTACCTATGACGCCTCGGAAAACGCAGCTATAAGACCTCTCCATGGGCGCCACCTTTCCGCTCTTCTTCCCAGCCGACGCGCGACGGGTCTTCGGCACCGAAGAGTCCGTACGACGCATTGCCAGGGTCGCGGATTGGGGCAGCGGCGCGCGCATACTGGAGCTGGGCTGTGGAAGCCTCCCGTCCACCTTGGTCCTGGCCAAAGAGCTGGGTTGTCACGTCACCGCCGTCGACGATGATCAGGCCGGGTTGGACAAGGCCATGGAGCGAGCCAAATCCCATGGACTGGGCGACCGACTGGAGACGCGGAAGGTCGACTTCAAGTCCCTGTCTTTCACTGAAGGACAGTTTGACGGGATCGTGGCGACGGGCAGCATCTTGATGCCCCTGTCGGAAGCCGTGAAGACTCTGCGGCCTTACCTGGCGCCGCGCGGTCGAATCGCGCTGACCTATCCGGTGCGCGTAGGTCGCTATCCTGCGGGCATCGTCTTGGAGCATTGGGAGAAGCGACTCGGTGAGCCGTTGGTGCTCCCGCGGGACTGCCTTCAGACGGTGGAGAAGGGCGGGTTTGAGCCTGAGTCTGCCGAGACCTTGAGCAACATCGAGATCGACGACTACTACCGCTTGCTCGAACCGCACGTGGCGATCGACGAGCCGGCCAAGCCGCTGCGCGACGAGATGGATCTCCACCGCACCGCGGGAGGGCGTGGAAGTTTCAGCTACGCGCTCGTCGTCGGGAGACGCAAAGAGCCGGGCGAGAAGCCGCCCATCTCGCGCAACGAGTAGCGCGAGCAACTGGTTTCGAGCTCGGGCTGCAAGCGACTGTTATTGAGGCCGCCGAGTCCTCGAATCAACCGCGCCAAAAACGCGGAAAGGGCAGTGTGCTGTCCCATGCTGAGTTCCACGAACTGAAGACCCACTCCCAGCACGCCTCCGCTCGCACCACTTGAGCGCTCAACGGAATCGACTCGCCACCCGCGGGCAGCGCGAGCTCCAACTGCACCGTGTCTCCGAACGCTCGCGAACGCTTCGCCGCAGAAAAGAAAAACGCCGCCTCGTGAGACGTCTCTCACGGGCAGCTCGAACCGCGGACTGTCTGGAGGGTTCGCCCACGCCGTTGCCGGGGCTCAGATACGGGGATGGGCTCGAACGCTGTGAAAGGCGAGCGGGCGGCGCATCCGAAGAGGTTTTAGTTCACGGTGCCGCTGAAGTCCGCCAGCTCCACCGTCTCCGGCGCCATGCCGATGGTGAGCTGTTCGCGGTAACCCTCGGCGTCGCCCGCAACCTGCAGCGCCATGGGCCGAGCGAAGCGGATGTTCACCTCTTGGGCGTGGAAGTCCTGGATCCCGCGTGGGAACCACTTGCCCTTCCAGAGCTTGCGGAGGTTCATCACCCCGTACGGAGTGGCGACCGCGCCCAGACGCAGGTGCATCATCCCGCGACGCATGCCCGCGAACGGGAACATCTTCAGGCCATAGCCGTAGAACGGCATGGTCGCTGCCGAGGCCATCATCAGACGTCCGCGGAAGAGCGTCTCACCCGGAGCGATCGGGCTGCCCACCGGCAAGCCTTCTGGGCTCAAGCGGTACGCGGGATAGCTCTTGCCGTTCTTCACTTCGCACTCGACCCAAGTCGGTTGGGTCAGGAAGTGGGGCAGCGTTTTGAACGCCACGGACGAGAAGTAGCCGCCACCGCCGGTGAAGATCGACTTGAGCGGACCGGCGCCCAGATGGTTCTTCACCCAGAGGTAGTCGTTGAGCAGCTTGCCGTCGACGCCGAGGCCGGCGAAGTGCGCGCGCTTGCCCTCTATCATCAACATGTCGAGACGGCGGCTGCCCGGAACCTCGCCGGAGCGCGCGCGCAAGACGTCATCCACTACGCCATCGCCACGGGTCGATGAAGCAGAGACCAAGGAGGCGAGGCCGTTGCCGGTGCCCAGCTTCAGGATGCCGAAGCGGGGCGCGCGTTGGTGGAAGTACTGACGGCGCTGATCCAGCGCTCGGTAGATCTCATTCACGAAGCCAATGAACGTCCCGTCGCCACCACCGCAGAACACGGTGTCGTAGCGGCGCTCCAGCACCGTCTCGGCGATGCGGCGCGCGTCGAGCTGAGAGCGGGACAAGAAGAGGTCCTTCTCCGGGACGACGTGGGAGAGCGAACGGACGACCTTCTCGCCGACTTTGCGGGCGTTGGCGTTGAGCAGCACGGCGACCTTCGGCTCGACCACTTCGTTCCGAGACGGGAACGAGCGGTACTTAGCGTTGCGAAGGGGTTGAACGTACATACCAAGAGCTCCGATGTAGGCCAATGTCGTGGCGCGCTGCGGCAGCGTCGCCTTGAGATGCAGCTTCCTGGCCAGGCATGAAAGGTAATTCCGATTCCGCCATTGAACAGCGGAGACAGGGGGTTAGCTTCCGCCACAAAAGGAAGGTCGCCTGTTTGCTGCTGCGCAGCGCAAAGCAGGGGTGGCGGTAAGTGCGCAGCGCGTTACGCACCTGCGACCGCCCAGACACTTGGCCTTCGCACAAGACCCGGTTTGACACATGAGGTCAGGTGGTTAGGTTGGATTCATCGTCTGGAGCCGAAAGTAGATCTCCAGGAATTTCAGGAGGATATGGCGTGGGAAAGATCATCGGAATCGACCTCGGCACGACCAACAGCGTTGTCGCCGTGATGGAAGGGCGGGAGCCGAAGGTCATCACCAACGAAGAGGGCAGCCGTCTGACGCCTTCCGTGGTGGCCTTCATGAAGGATGGAGAGCGCAAGGTTGGACAGGTCGCCAAGCGCCAGTCAATCACCAACCCCGAAGGCACGGTCTATTCGATCAAGCGCTTCATGGGGCGGCGGTCCGAAGAGACGACCGAAGAGGCGAAGCTGGTTCCTTACAAGATCGCGCGCGGACCGAACGGCGATTCGCGCGTGGAGATCGAAGGAAAGCAGTTCAGCCCGCCAGAGATTTCGGCGCAGGTGCTGCTCAAGTTGAAGCGCGCGGCGGAGAACTACCTGGGCGAGAAGGTCACCGAGGCGGTCATCACCGTCCCGGCGTACTTCAACGACGCCCAGCGCCAGGCGACGAAAGACGCGGGCGAGATTGCGGGCCTCACGGTGAAGCGCATTGTCAACGAGCCCACCGCGGCGGCGCTGGCGTACGGCCTGGACAAGAAGAAGGACGAGAAGATCGCGGTCTATGACTTCGGCGGCGGCACGTTCGACGTGTCCATTCTGGAAGTCGGCGAGAACGTGGTCGACGTGCTGGCGACCAACGGCGACACCCATCTGGGTGGCGACAACATCGACCAGCGGATCATGGACTGGCTGATCGCCGAATTTAAGAAGGACAACGGCCTGGACGTGTCGAAGGACAAGATGGTCCTTCAGCGTCTGAAGGAAGCGGCGGAGAAGGCGAAGATCGAGCTCTCCAGCACCATGGAGACGGATATCAACCTTCCGTTCTTGACCGCGGATCAGACCGGACCGAAGCACCTCAACGTGAAGCTCACCCGGGCGAAGTTCGAGACCATGATCGACGATCTCGTCGAGCGTTCTCTCGAGCCCTGCCGCAAGTGCCTCAAGGACGCGGGCCTGGACGTGAAGCAGCTGGACGAGGTCGTTCTCGTTGGCGGCTCCACCCGTATCCCCAAGGTGCAGGAGGCGGTGAAGCGCCTCTTCGGCAAGGAGCCGAACCGCTCCGTGAACCCGGACGAGGTCGTCGCCATTGGCGCGGCGGTCCAGGCCGGCGTGCTCTCCGGCGAGGTGAAGGACATCCTCCTCCTCGACGTCACCCCGTTGTCGCTGGGCGTGGAGACGTTGGGCGGCGTGATGACCAAGCTCATCGAGCGCAACACCACCATCCCCACCAAGAAGTCGGAGACTTTCTCCACCGCGGCGGATGGGCAGACCCAGGTCGAGATTCACGTCCTGCAAGGTGAGCGTGACATGGCCGGCGACAACCGGACCCTCGGTCGTTTCCACCTGACCGGCCTTCCTCCCGCGCCGCGTGGCGTGCCACAGATCGAAGTGACGTTTGATATCGACGCGAACGGCATCCTCAACGTGCACGCGAAGGACAAGGCGACCAGCAAGGAGACCAAAGTCACCATCACCCACTCGTCCGGTCTGGCGAAGGACGAGGTCGAGAAGATGGTCGCTGCCGCGAAGGAGAACGAAGCGGCCGACAAGGATCGTCGCGAGCTCGTCGAGGTCAAGAACCGCTCGGAGAACCTGTCCTACCAGATGGAGAAGCTGATCAAGGAGAACACCGACAAGCTCTCTCCAGACACCGCGAAGACGCTGCAGGCGGCCATCGCCGACCTCAACGGCGTGCGCGAAGGCCAGGACAAGGCGGCGATCGAAGCCGCGCTCCAGAAGCTGGAGCAGGCCAGCCACAAGGCGGCGGAGGAGATGTACAAGGCCGCCGGCGCGGGAACCCCTCCGGGTGGTCCTACCGCGGGCGCCACGCCTCCGGGTACAGAGGGTGCCACACCGGGAAGCCAGGCCACGCCGCAGAAGGACGACGTCGTCGACGCGGAGTTCCGCAGCAGCTAAGCGTTAGACGTTGACTGAGTCGTAGAGCGGGCGTTGGGGACATCCCCAGCGCCCGTTGTTCTTGGTGTGCCCAGCATGGAGGTGGTGAACGGGTGAGAGTCCCTGGGTGAGCTGGTCGCAGCGAACCCGAGCGAACCGCAAGGCGAAGAAGCGGCGCGAGCCGTCCGGTCGTGAGGCCGGCGCTGAAA
>JBQTKE010000174.1:0-3204 GCA_052386435.1 Myxococcaceae bacterium | reverse complement strand
ACCAGCGGTCGTGGCTGATCACGACGGCTGGTTCCTCGACCGCATCGCCACGCACATCTTGGCGTTCGAAGGAGACAGCAAAGTCTTCTTCTTCGAGGGGAACTTCCAAGACTACGAAGAGGACAAGAAGAAGCGACTCGGAGAGAAGGCGCTGCAGCCCACGCGCATTCGCTACAAGCCGCTGGTGCGCCAGTGAACGTCGCCTGGCTCTTGGCCGCGTGGGTGTTAACCGCCGAGCCCAGCGCCGGCCTGGCCACGCTGCTCAAAGGCCCGCTCACGCCGCTGACCATCAAAGACGTCATCCACGAGCACCGCGCCGACGTTCGAAAGTGCGCGGATGCCCGGACGCCTGCCCAGCAGACAGTTGCGGGAAAAGTCGTCGTCCATTTCATGATTGGGATGGAGGGCGCCTTAAGCCACGTGAGGCTGGAGTCGTCGACATTGAACGAGCCCAAGCTGGAGCAGTGCATGGTGAACGCCGTGAAGGGCTGGCGCTTCCCCAAGCCGAAGCACTCACGCGTCGAAGTGAACTTCCCGTTCTGGGTCGGGCCGCAGAAGAAGACGCCCCCTGGACGCGAACCGCCGGACGACAAGGCGCCGGACGAGTCCGAGCCCGACGTCCTGAAGTGAGTTCTCTCCTACATAGTGGAGTGGTTTACCCCCCAAACCCGCTGGCGTAGAGTGCGGCCAGCAGTCGCAGGGAGGGGAAGTCCACATTGATTGATGAGCGTCCGGAAGCGCTTCTCAAGAGCGCGCTCGAGAAGATCGTGTATTTCGAGGCACGCTCGGAGCAGCTGCAGAACGACCTCACGGCCGCGCGCGGAGAGACAGAGCGGCTCAAGCGAGAGCTCTCCACCGCCGCGCAACGTGAGATCGAACTGCGCCGCACCATGGCGGAGCTCGAAGTCCGGATCTCGCGTGGACACCAGGAGCGCGAAGAGCTCGGCCGGGTGAACGACGCTTTGCGCGTGGAGCGGACCGACCTGCTCGAGAAGTTGATTGAGGCCTCGCGCATTGACGCCGCCGGCCGCGAGAACATGGCTGACATGTTCGACCTCGCCGGGTTCATCGCCCAGCTGCGCGGCGAGGTCATCAACGACGTCGCCGCGACGGCAGCGGAGAAATCGAAGCGCGCTGCCGAAGCGTCCGCGGCGCAGCGACTGAAAGCAGAGCCAGCTCGCGCCAACGAACGAGGCAGCGAAGGTCGAACCAACGCGGGAGATTTCGACAGCGACGACAGCGGAAGCGGCGCGAACGGACAGCAGAACGGCCACGGAAACGGCGCGAATGGAGCTCATGATACCTGCGCGAGCGCGACCGGTGGATCGTCGGCAGGGTGGGGCGCAGCATCCGGTGCCCCTTTTAGCCCGGGCGGTAGAGCTGCTTCCCACGAGCTGGCGACGGTAGGCGCACGCGCGGCACCTCAGATGGGACGCAGCGGCGGCGCGGTCTCCGCGCATGCCGAACGACTCTTCGCGCAAGGTCGCCTCTCCGTTTCGGAATCACAGATGATGGCGCTCTCTTCGCGCACCGGTGTCACCGCTCGCACGGAAGAAACGCTCTTCGGCTTCTCCGTTCGAGAGCTCGCCGCGCCGGATCCCGCTGCTCGCATCCGCGCCGCCGAGCGCCTCAAGTCGCTGCAGAACCCGGCGGCGGCACACGCCCTCGCCACCGCGATCCACGGAGAGCGCGCCCCCGAGGTACAAGTGGCCTTCATCAGCGCGTTCACGTCGCTCGCTCAGTCCGAGGGCGCGTCGATCGTGACGCCGCTGCTCAGCTCGCCCATGCCGGAGGTTCGGATCAGCGCGCTCAGGTCGCTGCTGACGCTGGACCCCGTCTCCGCTGGGCCGCATCTGTCCGCGGCGATGAAAGATCCCAACCGGGCAGTTCGTCGACGCGCGTCGTTGCTCGCTCTGTCCTTGTCGGGTGAAGCCGCGCTGCGGCTGGGTGAAGAGGCGATCCGCGACGAAGATGCTGAGGTGCGCGGCCTCGCGGCGCTGGTTCTGGGAGCGGGAGGCGGCGAAAAGGCGCGTGTGCTGTTGCTGGGCGCGTTGCGCGATCGCGAGCTGAAGGTGCGTCAGTCCGCGGCGCGCGCGTTGTCGCGGATGCTTGGGACAGACCTCTCCAACGTGGTGAACCTGGAAGACGCGCAGCGTCGCCGAGAAGTTCGTCGCCTGGCTACCGTGCCTCTCCGTCCAGTGCTTGCCGAGTCGAAGAAGCGAACCCTGGATCAGCACCCCACTACGAATGGGCTCGAGTCCCTGCGCGATGAGATCAAGCGACGCGTAGAACCTGACGCGACCCCTGTCGACGCGGTCTCCGAGGACGAACCCGCGCCTGCGTTCGCCGAGCCCTCGTGTGACGAAGGACCCGCGCACCCGAACGGCGCGCCCCTCCCCGCGAAGGTTCCAGAAGCACCGCGTGCATTCGAAGAGGCATTGTGCGACCAGCTGGTTCTAGAAGTCCGCAGTGCCATTCGCGGGCGGACGATAGTGGAGCTGACCAGTGCGATCTCTCGTCCCGCGGAGGTCATTGAAGAAGCGTGCGATCTGCTCGTCGCGCGGGGACAGCTGTTGCGCCGAGGTTTGAAGTATTTCTTTGCGTAGTTTTTCCCAGGAGCGGACGTATGGAGATGCCCACCTACAAGCTGAAGGAAGCCGCCGAGCTCCTCAAACTGCCTGCGAAGGTCATTCAGCAGGAGCAGAAGCAGGACGTCTACAGCGCGCTTGATCTGTGGGAGCTCCGGCAGCGCCTCTCGCGCTTCCCCGATCCCATTGGTCCGCGCAAACAGCTCTTCCTCAACTTCAAGGGCGGCACCGGGAAGACGTCGCTCTCGACAAGCTACGCGTTCCGTCAGGCGGAGCTCGGCTACCGCGTGCTCATCCTCGACCTCGATTCCCAGGGTCACGCCACCAAGTGCCTGGGTTACGAAGGCGAAGACTTCAAGCAGACGCTCCTCGACGTGCTGGTTCGCAAGGTCCCGCTGAGCGCGGTCGTACAACCCACCAGCGTCCCCAACCTGCACTTCGTCCCGTCGAACCTGGCGATGAGCACCGTGGACCTGGCGCTGATGCCGATGGCGGGCAGAGAGTTCAAGCTCAAGCAAGCGCTCAAGGAGCTGGAGTCGCAGTACGACCTTATTGTCTTCGACGCGCCGCCGTCATTCGGCCTGCTCAACCTCAACGCGCTGATGGCCGCGGACGA
>JBQTKE010000173.1:0-4981 GCA_052386435.1 Myxococcaceae bacterium | reverse complement strand
CGTCATTGGGAAGGTCGCTGGGTTGGTCACTCATGCTGCGTCCTTGTCGTGAGAGTCGTTGCCGGGGAGCGCCTGCATGGCGCGGACGAGGTGGTGGGTAACATAGCCAGAGAGCACGCCGAAGGTGACGTGCACGGTGAGCCCAGGCAAGAGCAGGGCGTAGGCGACTCCCGGCGCCTGCAGCAGCAAGGTCACCACGAAGAGGGTGGCGAAGCGTCCCAGCGCGATGAAGCCGCCGAAGAGCGACCAGCCCACCGCGCCCAGCTTGTCGCCGAACAGCGGAAGGAAGAGATCGCAGATGACGCCGGGCGCCACGTGCTTCACCAATTCGAAGATGCCGTACTTTCCGTCGCCCATCAGAAACGCAACGGTGCCCATGGTCAGGCCGGTCAGGCTTCCGCCCAAGCGGGTGCGCGTCTTCAGCGCCGCGACGATGTAGAGCGGCGTGAGCAGCACCAGCTTGTGGCCCGGCGCGAAGGGAATGCTGGGAAGAATCTTGAGCGCCCGAATCCCCAACATGCTCACGGTGGCGCCAGCAATCACCGCGATGTCACGCGAGCGGGCGGAGCTGGGCGGGTCGTTCAGCTCCGCGTTCGCGTCGAGGTGCGCCTGCGCGTTGTCGATGTGCTGGTTCAGGCGCGCGGCGATGGGGGAAACGTCGCCGCGGCTCAGTCGTTTGAAGGAAGCCCAGAATCCTTCGCCAGCCCCGGGCTGTGTGGTGCCTCCACCGGCACCCCGTCGGTCTCCGTTACCTCTTCCGCGACCTCCTCCCCCACCCGAGCCTCCTCCGTAATTGCCTCCTCGTCCTCCTCCGTCACCATGACCGCGACCTCCTCCCATTCCGCGTCGGTTCGTCCCCACATCTGACGCCAGCAGCGAGAGCACTGCATCCAGCGACGTCGCCATCACCTTCGGCACGCCCAAAGTCGACAGCCCCTTGGCGATGGCGCGAGAGTCTCCCGCGCTGGCGATCTGTGACGCAAGCACGACTGTGACGAGGCGGAGAATCATCAACGCGCCTAAGCGAACGCCGTAGACATTCAGCGCCAAGGTCCAGCTCAGAATCGGAACGTGAAGCCATTGGTCGAGCGCCGGATCCTCTGAGACGATTGCGTAGGAGACGACAATAAAGGTGGCGATGCCCGCCAACTTCGTCAGATGCCGAGCGAGCTTGCGCAGCGGCAACCGAACAATCGGCCACAGTGCCAGCTGCAGAACGAAGAGCGCGCCGACGTGCCAAGGGTCCTTGAGAAAAAACACGCCCACCGCGGTGGCCAACAAATAGAGGACGCGCGCGAACGGAGGCATGCCGGGCAAACTACACCAGACGGTCCGCGACACGCGTGCTCCAGTCGGGATAAAGGCGAAGTGCACAATGTGTTGATGTGCCTCAGGGCGGAGACAACGCCGCGCGCGGCACAGCGGATGCACGGAGGAGTCCCCTATGCGAAACCTCATCCTTTCGAAACGTCATGTGATCGCGTTGATCTCAGCCGCGGCGTTGAGCGGTTTGACAGGCTGTGACGAGGGTTCGGTCATCGAAGACCCGCTCGCGGATCCGCAGAACAAAGAGATCTGCGCCGCCAACTACAGCCTGATGGGTAATCTGGTGCTGGAGCGGCCCGCGCCCATGGAGATCATCGGCTGCTGGCCGGTGGGAACCTGGAACATCATCCCCACGCTCAAGTCCAACACCTGCGCGGGGACGCCCAGGACGAGCTCCGTCTACCGCTTCAAGGTCACGCGTACGCAGGATGAAGAGCAGCACGAGGCCTACGAATACTTGCAGCCCGCCAGCGAAGCGAAGCCGCGCTACCTGCTCAAGGTGACCTCCGGCGGCGGCGAAGAGTGCGAGGGCCACTTGGAGATCTTCAGCGACACCGGCACCGAGGTCTTCAACATCACTGCCTCTCTCAAGGAAGACAACAGCATCGTGGGCTTCGCGGACTACACCGTGTTTGAGAAGGACCAGTGGCCGTACTGACCCCACGCGCGGGACGCACAGCGTTGATTCTCGCGATCGCGCTGGGCGCCCTGTTCGGGATCGGCGTGGGTTATCGGTTGTATCGAAGCGCTCACTCGGAGGAGGTGCCCGCTGCGGCTCTGACTCCCAGCCCGGCGCTGGCCACCTCCACCGCGGACGCGGCGGTGGAAAGCGCGCCGGCCCCGTTCGTGATTGATCCCGAAGAGGATCAACCGGACGACAAGAGTCCAGCCGCTTCCGGAAAAAGTCTGGGCCGTTTCATGGGCCGCAAGGCGAGCGTCTACGTCGACGGAAAGCCGGTGGGGATGTTGACCTTCGGCGAGCTCCCCGTCGGGCTCAAGCCGGTGTGGATCACGGAAGAAATCTCCGCGACCATGACCCGCGGCGACAGCGACGGCGGTGGCGTAGCGACCACTCAGGCCCGCCGCTACCGCTTTACCGACTATCTGAAAGCCGTGGGCGTGACCGTGGCCGCCATCAAGATGATTCACGTTTACGGCGCGAAGGCGTCCGACGTGATCATCGCCAGCGGCGAAGAGCTGCGCAGCGCCAAGGGTCAGGGTTTCTACTTCCGCTTTGGATCCGAGACGTACGGGAAGGCGTTGCCGGTCGTTCCGGAACGCTTCGGCAACGGCCACTCACCCGACAAGATCACCGGTGTCTGCGTCTACATCTCCAAGCCGGCGCCGGTGCTGATCCGCAACAAGGGTCTGGCGTTCGACGGCAAGCTTGTCGACGGCATTCCCTATTATGGGGAGCCCATCCACGGCGGCGCGCGCGTCTACTTCGACAACCGGCTCGCGGTGATCGTGAAGCGCCGAGACCTCGCCGGCGACAACGACAACCTTGACCCGAAGTGGAAGCTGCAAGAGCTGCTCACGGAGCGCGGCTTCAGCGGAAAAAGGGTTGTCGAGGGTTGGCTGGTCGCGAACGAAAAGCGCGGGCGCAAATTCAGCGCCGAGCAGCTCGCCACCGCGGTGTTGGTCGCGGTGCCGCAGACCAAGCCGTACCTTCAATTGGGCGAAGAGAAGATCCGCTTCAGCGTTCTGGCCCTGCACACCCAACCTGTGACGCAAGAAGACCTCTCGCTGATGGCTCCCCGTTCGGACATCGGCGAGGACGCGCTGCCGGACGAAAAGGACGACGCGCCCAGCCCCGAAGACGGCTTCTGATCTGGCTTCAAATCGGCCCGCGATCGGCCGTGGAATTGGCCGTGTCATATGTGAACTGGATTGGGCAGGTGGTAACAACATGTGGAGCGCCGTATGACAACCACATTGACCTCTCATCCCCCGAGAATCCTATTCGTTTGAGCTGACTGCTCTTTTTGGGAAGTCGACTGCTGCTTCCGTTTGGCATGGAGGGTGCTCGCTGGACCCAGCAGCTGTAACAAGCACTTCGAAAAGAGAGTCACATGCGAACCCGTAAGACCTCCCTGAGCAGCCTGCATGCTGTAGCGCTGATGGCGCTGATGGTGCCCTCGAGCCTGGCGCTCGCGGCCGCCCCCACCGTGATGATGGTCCGGAAAGCTGACCTGACCGACCTCGCCAAGGTCAACAGCACCACCGGTCGCCTCCAGAAGAACGACCAAGACCAGACCAACGAGCAAGACGTCATCGCCTGTGGGCCTGCCGCGGCGGATGGCTCGGTCAGCTGCCTCCAGTGCGGTATGCGCACCGGGGCGCTGGAAGACGGCACCAAGCCCAAGAACAACATGCAGTGCGCGTGCACCCCGGTGAAGGTTGACGGGGCGGGCGCCATGTCCGTGGCCGGCGCCTCCAAGTGGGTCACCGACAACGACGGCGACGAGTACCGCAACTGCAACAAGCCGACCGTCATGGCCATTGGCGACGGCACCAAGTTCGCGTTCATGTTCAACTACCACCCGAACAACGGCAACAACGGCGAGCGCTACGTGAAGGTGCTCGACACGACCGGCGCGCAGGTTCCGGTCAAGAACGCCAACGGCCAGATTCAGAAGCAGGTCCAGGTCATGGCGAAGAACAACGACGACTGCGACATGCACCAGGACGGTGAAGGTCCGTGCTCCATCGCGACCGACGCGGCCGGCAACGCCCACTTCGCGTGCTGGGCCGGCTGCAACGGTAACGGCGCGGACGACGGCTGGCTCAACGACTTCAACGTCAACTGCGCGGCGGGCACCAGCTGCACCGTCACCAAGAACTTCGACGTCTCCCTCTGCAAGCGTGAAGAGCGCTCCCGCGGCCGCTGCAACGTCGCCGCTTCCGACCCGAACACCGCCATCTGCACCTGGACCGAAGGCAACAACCAGCCCATGCGCGATGGCGTCTGGGTGGGCGCGGTAGACATCTCCCCCGGCGGCCAGAAGGGCGCGAACGCGCAGACCCGCGTGCTCTGGAAGCAGCTGGTGGAGCAGCAGCTCACCGTCAACAACAAGCGCATGTACGCGCAGCGCATGGTGTCCGGTCCGGTCTACAAGACGGGCGCCAACGGAATGCCGGAAGCCACCAGCCAGCTCTTGCTCAGCTACGGCCTCCACACCGGCGGCAACAAGAACAACCGCAAGGGCGGCACCACCTACAAGATTATGGCCATGGTCGTTGACGCGACCAAGGACGGGATGAAGGTCATCAAGGAGAAGACGGACATCTCCGACCTGATGCTCGGCATCGACTACACCCACGACACCGTCTCCGCCGCGACGTTCGGCAGCGGCGCCGGCCTGATGCCTGGTCTCTCCGTGTTCGGCTGCAGCCACAACGGCGGTCTTGCCAGCGTGGGTCAGGTGAAGTCCATCGCCTACGAGCCCGGCAGCAACGCGTTCATGGACATGGGCAACTCGTCGCTCGGCACCGGTTGCGACCGTCAGCTCTACTCCAACTATTTGGGCAATAACCCCGGCATTCAGGGCCGTAACTTCCAGGGCACCACCATCATCAAGACCCCAGGCACGGATCCGAACCGCGCCGCGTTCACCATGCTCTACGCGGTGACTGGCAAGACCGCGGGTGACCC
>JBQTKE010000172.1:0-4529 GCA_052386435.1 Myxococcaceae bacterium | reverse complement strand
GATCAACGGCAGCCACGAGTAGCGGCTGGGGAGGGTCTCGCGCCAAGCGCCCTCGGCTTTCTCGAGTGATGTGTTGAAGGCGCGAGCAAAGGCTTCTTCAAAGGTCGCGCCTTTCTCGACGCCGGTCATCAAAGCGGAGATGGCCGTCGAGCCGTGATTCTCCAGCAGGAAGGCGATGAACGAGGCGCTCTGAGCGTAGGCGAGCTCGACCTCGCTGGGTTGATCCGGCCAGCTTTCGGTGAGGTCTTTCAGCTCCATCAACCCGGAGCTGTGCATGCCGCGGAACATGGTGCTGTACTGGGACATCCCGCTGCCTTCTCCGGTCAGCCGCTGCGCCATGCCTTCTTGAAACCAGCGCGGCCAGGCCGGGCTGATCTGTCCAAGCGCGACGTGCGCGAGCTCGTGACGGACTGTGGCGGCGTTGGCGGGATCGTTCAGCGAGCGCGCTTCGAGCAGCATCAGGTTCTGGGCCGGATACGCGAGCGCGACAGACCATGAGGGAGGATACGAACCGGGCAGCGCGAGCGCCACGTACTCCTCACGGTCGACGCCGATCCGGATCTCGGTGACCCCCGGCCAGTCGCGGCCCAGTACTTCCTTGAAACGCTCGCGCATTTTCTCGATCTCTTCAGATAACTCAACTGCCGCTCCGGTGGCGCGTTGGGTGTAACGGATCCGAAAATGCGGGGTCTTCACCTCGCCGACGAGCGGGGTGGACATCGCCGGGCTGACGGCAAACCACGCCAGGAGAAGGGGGAGGGCGAAGCGACGCACGACTCAACTCATAACAAGTGCCCGCCCGGTGCGCTGCCGAGCGTGAGGCGTGCACTGCGGCGCGCCGGTGAGCGTCAGCGCACTTCGGCGGGGAAAGCAGCCACCCCGTTGTTTTGGACCCATGCGCGTCTAGAAGGCGAGCTCAGCTCTCGGACGCGCTGGCCTTCTTCTGCTGCAGGAAGGAGACGTTGTCCTCGACGCGCTCCCAGTCCTTCTCTGCGCCCGTGGTCTGACGGAAGGACTCGAGCAGCTTGTGGTGCGCGTCGATCACGCCACGGACTTGGGACTCGAATTGGATCCGTTGGCGCTTGAGCTCGTTGATGTCTTCGACGACTTGCACGAGCTTCTGGTGGGCGTTCTGGACGATCTTCTCCGCCTGGTGCTCCGCGCCCGCGATGATGATCTCCGCCTCCTTCTTCGCGGCGTCCTTCAGGTCCTCAGAGATCCGCTGCGCGGTGACCATCGTCTCTTGCAGCGTGTGCTCGCGCTGCTGGTGCAGCTCCACGCGGCTCTGAGTGCGCTTCAACTCTTCCTTGAGCGCGATGTTCTCTTTGACGATCTCCTCGAACTCTCCCGCGGCGAGCTCAAGGAAAGCCTCCACCTCGCGCTGATCGAAACCGCGGAAGGCTGACTCGAAACGCTTCTGGCGAATGTCGAGGGGCGTGATCTTCATGGCCCCGAAAGTATAGGCTCGCTAGCTCTTGTCGAGGAACTGCTCGCCCAGCTCCTTCGCGCGGCGCGTTGCTGCCTCCACCGCGTTGATCAGTGTCGTTCTCAGGCCGCCTGCTTCGAGGGTGTGCAACCCGGCGATCGCGGTCCCACCTGGCGAGGTCACCTGATCTTTGAGGCTTCCAGGGTGGGTTCCCGTTTCGATTAACAATTTCGCGCTGCCGAGGACGGTCTGAGCGGCGAGCGCCAGCGCGGTGTAGCGGGGAAGTCCCACCTTCACTCCTGCGTCGGAAAGCGCCTCGATGATCAAGAAGATGTACGCGGGTCCGCTTCCAGACAGGCCGGTCACCGCGTCGAGCAGCCCCTCTTCGAGCAGCGTCGTCGTCCCCACGGATTGGAAGAGCGCCGCGGCAAGCGCGAGGTCCGCGTCGGTCGCGTGCTCCCCGCCGGACAGCGCGGACGCACCCGCACCGACCAGCGCAGGCGTGTTGGGCATGGCGCGCACGATGCGAGCGCCAGCACCGAGCTGTCTCTCCAGCGCGGCGATCGGTACGCCCGCGGCCACGGAGATGACGAGCTTTCGGTGATCAATCGCGGGCGCGACTTGAGACAACAGCTTGTTCAACGCTTGAGGCTTCACCGACAACACGACAACATCCGCAGCCGTGGTCGCCGCGACGTTGTCCGTGCTGGCCGTCAGTCCGTAGCGCGTCTTCAGCTCGGCAGACCGCTCACCGCGTCGCACAGTACAGAGCAGATCGTCTGCTCGAGAGGTGCCAGCGCGGAGCAGCCCCTTCACCAGCGCCTCGGCCATGTTCCCCGTGCCCAGAAACGCGATCTTCTTTCCTGCGAGCAGGTTGCTCATCGTTGCGTGTCCTGGAACGCGCTCGCTGGAAGTCGTGCGGTGCTCATCGTTGTAGGTCCTGGAGCGCCGCGCGCGCGGCGGTTTGAAGGCGTGAGTTGTAGCGAGGCTGCTTGGATACCTCTTCCAGCATCTCCAGCGAGGAGGCCGTTCGCTGAAACAACAGTCCTTCGACCGCCCTCACCTTGAGCATCTCCGCGACCTGCGGATGACGGATGACGTTGCAGAGGATCTCCTCGGCGCGCGGGGTCTGAAACTTGGTCACCGTCTTTACCGCGGCGAGTTGGACGTTCGGGTTGCCGTCGAAGATAAGCTGGGCCAGCAGGTTGAGCGCGCGGGGATCTCCGACTAGGGCCAGGTCTTCCATGGCCTGCACTCGGATCTCCGGCGGCGACGGCTCCAGCGCGAAGAGCAGCCCGCGCAGCAGCGCCAGGTCTGCATCACGTGATGAAGTCGGTCCAGACGCGTCGACCTCTTCTTTCGGGGATCCCAGCTTCACGCCTCCCTTTCTGGGGGACGATTGAGCGAGCGAGGTGGCACCGAACAGGCCCACCGCCAAGAGCACGCAGACCGAGCGGAGCATGAGGGCGGTTTTAACCCGAAGGGCGGACCGGGACCCAGTGGGTGGTCAATTTTTTGACCTCCTGTTCGGGCCAGGTACAAACAGCTGCAGGGGGCTGTAGCACCTGCAACATCAGAGTGAAGCCAGGTGCAGCTCAAGGGGAGGAAACATGAAGGCCAGGGCAACTGCGGCGCAGGTCGAAGAGCGTTTCGACACGCTGGACCAGGTCGAAGTGGAGTGCACGCATTGTGGGCGGCAGATGAGCACGCACCTGGGTAGCGGCCGGGTGGTTCGGTATTTCCAGTGCGCGTCCTGCTCTCGCTGGGTGTCCAGCGTTTACCGCGAGGTGCTCAACAGCAGCGCCAACGTGCGGTCGTACCCGAAGAAGGATGACGGACCGCGCGCGCAGGGCTTTGACAATGTGAAGTCGAAGTTGGAGCGCTGGCTCGCCGCGATTGACGATCAGGATCCCTATCGGACCGTGGGCTGCTCGCCCATGGACTCGGATGACGTCATTCGCTCCAAGTACCGAGTGCGCGCGATGCAATGCCACCCGGACCGGGGCGGCTCTGACGAGCAGATGCGCGAGCTCAACGTCGCCTACGAGCGGATCTTAAGTCACCGCGAACGGCGAAAGGTGGAGTCGCTTCCCGCGGGTGCAGCCGAAGTCCCGGGCTCTCTGCCGGCGAGGAGCAGGTAGATCCAGAAGAGCAGTGCCAGCAGCACGCCCAACGCGCCTTTCATCCAGGGCGCGAAGAACTCGCCGGGGCTGACGAAGCCCTCGACGATGGCGATTGCCGCGAGGAACGGCGCGCAGCCCAGTACGAGCCGCACAGCTTGGGTTCCCTCCGCGGTGAGGGCTTGCGCGCGCGGACGCTCGCCGGGTGCGACGAGTGCGTGACCCAGCTTCAAGCCCGCCGCGCCCGCGATCACGATGATCGTCAGTTCCACCGGTCCATGAGCGCCGATAAAGGCGAGGAGTCGGTGACCCATGCCTGCCTGCGCGCAGAAAGCCACCACGCTGCCCAGGTGCAGACCGTTGTAGAGCATGAAGTACGCGCTGCCGAGGCCGCCGAAGATCCCGGTGGCGAACGCGGCAATGGTTACGGACAAGTTGTTGGTTGCGATGGCGGAGGCGACGGCTGAGGGCGGCCCCATCGCAAAGATGTGATCCGTCCACATCTCGCCGCTGTTCACTGACTCGCGAATGCCGGCGGGAATGAGCGCCGAGGTGCTCGTGGGATCCCAGAGAATCGCCAGCGCGCCCAGCAGCGCGCCGGCCCAGAACAACGATCCACTCACCGCGACAAAACGGAGGTTGCTCCGCAGCGTCTCCGGAAATTCTCGGCGGAAGAACGCCCGGACGTCGTCCCACCGGTTGGCGCTGCGTTGATAGATCTGACCGTACGCCTGAGCGCAGAGTTGGTTGAGAAAGCGGTGCGCGTCCGTCCCGGGATAGAGCGATTGCGTCTTCGCCAGATCCGCAGCCGCACGTCGATAAAGCCGATCGAGATCTTCCAACTGCTCCAACGTGAGCGTGCCGGACCGCTGTACGGAGAGCAGGGCGCTCAAGGTGTCCCAGTCCGGTTTTCGTCTTGAAACAAACGTGGTGAGTGCCTCCGCCATGCTCCGTCAACTCACTCGCGCGCGCAGATACTTTTC
>JBQTKE010000171.1:0-1665 GCA_052386435.1 Myxococcaceae bacterium | reverse complement strand
GCCTCTCTATGGCCCTGCTGGTTCGGCGACTGAAGATCTCGGATTTCCCGGCGTTAGAAATGATTGAAGCGGCACTGGCGGAACAATTTCCCACCCGCCCCAACTGGCTGGCGAGCTTTCGGCGTCTCTTGGAAGTGACGCTTCAGGAAGAGCCCGAGGGGCTGATGATCGCGGAGAACGATGGCGAGGTGGCGGGCTGGGCCGTGGCGCGGCAACGCGGCGTGCATCCCGTCACGGGACTTCGCACCGGCAACATCTTCCATCTGTCGGTCGCGGTGAAGGCGCAGCGCAGAGGCGTGGGCTCGCGGCTGCTGCGTGAATGCGAGGCGTACCTGCGGTCGCGAGGCTGTGACGCGATCAAGCTGCAGATGCCCGCGGATCACGAAGCCGCGGCGCAGCTGTTTAAAAAGAAGGGCTACAAGCTCTCGTCGTGGGAGTTTGAGCACAACTTCAAGAAGTAGGCAGCAAGGTGCCGGCACCTACTTGCCGTGCCAGCGCTGGCACGGTCACCGATCTTCACCGCCGTGAGGACGGGCTCTGATTCGTTTTGTGAACGGACGAGCGTCCCGCAAGCGACACACGTGCCGCCATCTGTCGGTAAGGAGCTTCCGCAATTCGCGCAGTTCACGAGAGAGCGACCTTGAGGGGCAAACGATAGCCCAACCTCGCATAGAGTCCGCTTCAGCGTGCCCTCCGGAAAGCTCGTCGAAATCCCCTCCTCGCTGTACGGGAAATACCTGGTGCGCTCCCGGCTGGGCGCGGGGGGGATGGCCGAGGTCTTTCTCGCTGAAGTGGTCCACCGAAACGGGCAGCAGCTCAACGTCGCGCTCAAGCTGATGCGGGAAGGCGTTTCTGCCGAGGCGTTCGCGGACGAAGCGGATTTGATGGGGATGTTGTCCCACCCGAATCTTGTCCGCAGGTTGGAAGTGGGCGAGGCGTTCGGCCGCCCGTTCATCGCGATGGAGTTCTTGGTCGGGGGTGATCTCCGGTCGTTGATGGACGCACACAGTCGCCAGCTGCTCGATTTTCCCGCCGCGATAGGGGTGCACGTCCTCCTCGAGGTGCTGAAGGGGCTCTCGTACTTCCATCAAGCGAAGACGCGCACAGGAATGGCCATGGGCTTGGTCCACGGTGACGTGAACCCGTCGAACATTTTCTTCTCGGGATTGGGGGAGGTGAAGCTGGGCGACTTCGGCGTCGCGAAGAGCAAGAGCGCCAACATTGGACCCGTCGACGGCATCACCGCGGGCAAGCTGCACTATCTCTCTCCCGAACAGACGCGCGGCGAGCTTCTGGGACCCGCGTCGGATCTCTTCTCGGTGGGAATCATTCTTCACGAGTTGGTGGTGGGCTTTCACCCGTTCCGCGAAAAGGACGAGCGCGACGTGAAGAAGGTGATGGCGTCGATCCGCTCAGCGAAACTGAAGCTGCCGGACTACGTCGACAAGCCGATGACCCAGATCCTCAAGAAGGCGCTCCATCCGGACGAAGGCTCCCGCTACAAAACCGCCGGCCAGTTCGCGGGGGATCTGCTCGCGTACGAGCTCGACCACGACAGCGAGGTCCACACCCAGAAGGACGTGCAGGACTGGCTCGAGGGAGTGCTCGGTCTGCGCGTCTGAGGGCACGCAAGCGTCCAGCAGCGTGTCGGGCGAGGGCTGCCTA
>JBQTKE010000170.1:0-5580 GCA_052386435.1 Myxococcaceae bacterium | reverse complement strand
ATCGGCTGAACACTGCAGCGGTACAGATGACGGGCCCGTTCATGAGCTGAGTGGTGCGTGCGGCGTCACTCGAGCGGAGCTGCGCGGTGGTTCGCCGAGCCGTTTCGCTGGGAGCGGGACCTCACTTCCAGCGTGCCTTCAAGGGTCGGGCAGCCGCCCATCCGGTGGAGCGACGGAGTCATAGAACTCCAGCCGATTTCCTCCGGTCTCCATCGCGAGCGTCACACAGGCTTGAGCCCTTCGCGCGAGATCGGCGAGAGACAGCTCCTTGCCCTTCTCCGGCGCCGCGAGGCCGATCGACACCGTGGGATGAAGGACCTGCTTTCCGACGGTGAGCACAGCGCCGGCCACGCGTCCGCGGATCCGATCGCAGACGACAATGCCCCCCGCGAGCTCGGTATGGGTCATCACCACCAGAATTCGGTCCGGTCCGTACTGAACTGCGTAGTCAGTATCCCGCAGAGATCGGCGCACGGCGAGCGCGATCCCGGCCATCAACCGTTCCCGTTGCTTCTTCGCCGCGTTCCACGATGCAGCGTCGACGCCGATCAACCCCAGCGAGAGGGAGAGTCCGTAGCGCCGCGCCCGCTTCAGCTCCACGAAGAGCAGATCCTTGAAGTGGTGGAACACGTAGAAGCCGGTGACCGGATCGACCAACGCGCTGGCGGAGGCGAGCCCCTTAGGGCTGCCGCCTTCAGCTCGAAAGATCTCCGGCAACCGCGCCGCCAGGTCCTTGGACGAGAGCGGAAGGGGCAGCACGCCGTCCCCGTGCGCTGCCGCCTTCGGCTTCTTCTGCGCGACGAGGATCCGAATCTCCGCGTTCACTTCACGCACCGCCTCCGCGACCTTTTTGGGATTCGGAAGTGTGGGCCCGAAGACCACCAGCTGTTCGTTTCCCAATTTCTCCGGCGCGGACGCTCTGCTGACCGTCAGTCCGGGCGTTCGGGCCAACCCGTCGAGGAGCTTTCTCCTCTCGGATGGAGCCGGCTCAAAGAGAGCGACGCGGACGCGTGATCGGGCCATGGGCGAACTCTAGACACGTTCGCGTTTTCCGCGCCTTGCGTTTTGCGCTGCGGTGGGAGATACCGCGCCCCTTCCCAACTTTGAGTTTTTGGGTCCGAAGGAGGTGAACCATGCCCGGCATTCGCGTGAAAGAAGGCGAGTCCATCGAGAGCGCTCTCAAGCGTTTCAAGAAGGCCACCGAAAAGGCGGGAATCCTCTCGGAGATCCGCAAGCGTGAGCACTACGAGAAGCCTTCGGTGAAGCGGAAGAAGAAGGCGCTCGCGGCGAAGAAGCGCGCTGTGAAGAAGCTCCGTAAGAATTTCTGATCTTTTTTCAGTTTCCCCAGGGCGGTGCGTCTAACCCACGCTCGCCCTGGGAGGAGCCTGACCATGAGCAGCCTGAAGGAACGGTTGGACGTTGAGCTCAAAGACGCCATGCGCGCCAAGAACGAGCTCAACACGAGCGTGCTCCGCATGCTCAAGAGCGCGATCAAATACAAAGAGGTTGAGCCCGGCGCCAAGGCACTGGACGACGCGGGCATCCTCCAAGTGATCGCCACCCTCATCAAACAGCGCCGCGAATCCGCCGAGCAGTACAAGGCCGGAAATCGCCCAGAGCTGGCTGAGAAGGAAGAGAAAGAGATAGCGGTCCTGCAGACCTTCCTTCCCGCACAGCTGTCCGCCGCGGATCTGGAGCAGGAAGTCACCGCCGCGATCGCCGCTTCCGGCGCCAAGTCCGCCAAAGACATGGGCGCCGTGATGAAGGCGCTGATGCCCAAGGTTCAGGGCAAGGCCGAAGGCAAAGCGATCAGCGACGCCGTGAAAGCGCAGCTGGCCAAACTGTAAACCGCGCCCGCGTCAGGGGGGCCTTGTATACAAGTTATCCCGAGGGCGCGGCGTGCTGATTCCCGAGCACAAGATTGATGAGATTCTCGAGCGCGTGGATCTGACCGCGGTAGTGGCCCGCCACGTCGAGCTCAAGAAGTCTGGACGCAGCTTCAAAGGCTGCTGCCCTTTCCACCAAGAGAAGTCCGCGTCGTTCTACGTGACGCCCGAGATGCGCCGCTACAAGTGCTTCGGCTGCCAGGCTGGTGGCGACGCCATCTCCTTCGTGCAGCGCTACCTGGGAAAATCCTTCGTCGACGCAGTGAAAGATCTCGCCCGTGAAGTCGGCGTGGATCTGGAAACCGTGGAGGATCCCACCGCCAAGGAAAGGGCGCAGCTGCGCGAGGTGACGGACATCGCGGCGGAGCACTTCAAGTCGCGGCTCTGGGACGCGGAGTTGGGAAAGGGCGCTCGGGCGTATTTGGCGTCTCGAGGCGTCACCGAGGACGTCGCCCGCGCGTTCGGTCTGGGCTGGGCACCGAAAGAGTGGTCGGCGCTGGCGGACAGGCTACGCCAAGCGGGCGTGTTGGAGTTCGCGGTCAACGCCGGCTTGGTTCAGAAGCGGCAGAGCGGTGACGGCTACTACGACATGTTCCGCAGCCGGCTGATCATCCCAATTCGATCTTCCGAAGGGCGCACCATCGCCTTCGGAGGACGGCTTCTGGAGGAGAGCCCCGAAGCCTCGGGCGAGAACCACGGCCCCAAGTACCTCAACTCGCGCGAGTCCAGGCTCTACAACAAGAGCGAGACCCTCTATGGGATGGATCAAGCGCGGGAAGAGATCCGCAAGAAGAAGTCCGCGGTGCTGGTGGAGGGCTACTTCGACTGCATCGGCATGCACCAGGCCGGCGTGAAGAATGTGGTCGCGCTCTGCTCCACCGCGCTCACCGCGGGACATCTTGGCGTCCTGTCCCGGACCGAAGCGAAAGAGCTGATCCTCCTACTGGACGGCGATAAGGCCGGTCGGAATGCCGTGGAGCGTCTGGCGGGGCCGCTCGTGGCTGCGGGCGCGGTGGCCAAGGTCGCGCTCCTGCCTGACGGCGAGGACCCTGACACCTTCGCTCGACAGGCAGGCACAGAGGGCGTGGCTTCGTTGTTGGGTGGGGCCAAGGCGCTCACCACGTACCTCTTCGAGAGCGTGCTGCCTCAAGGTCGATCCTCCAGCTTCGAGGAGAAGATGGCCGCGTTGGATCGCCTCAAGCCCGTGGCTGCTCCCCTACCCGTGGGGCTTGTTCGCAGTGCGTTCTTCTCAGCGCTCGCCAGCCATACCGGTCTGCCGGCGGGCGAGTTGGAGCTGACGCTGCGCGGGAAGACTGCTCCGCAGGTGAAAGCCGTTCCGAAGCCAGCGTCACCCACGGGTTCCGTGGGGGGCACGGCCCCGGCGCGTCCAGAGCGAGAACGAACCCCGGACGAGTTGGAGTCACTGTTCGTCGCAATGGCCCTGCGCGACGCGCGTCTGCTCACGTCAGACGTGTTCCGGGTTGGAGATGAGCTGGGTCACACCGGGCTGAGAACATCGCTGGCGCACATCACCGCAGGTCGCGCGCCTGAAGACGTGTTGTTTGACGCCAGCGAGCCCGTTAAAGCGGCCCTGCAGAGGGCAAATCGCTCGCTTCCCCAGGATGGGGTCGGGGAACAGCTTTTCGGGACGGTGTGTCGAAAGCTCAAGCTGCGGCGAATTGAAGAGCAGCTCACGTTCTTGGCAAAGGTGACAGGTCAGACAGTAGGGGCCAATGAACTGTCGGAGGACACCCTCAAGTTGATGGGACAGCGCGTTGAGCTGTTGGCTTTAAAGAAGAAGGTCTTGGAAAGCGCTCAGGAGCCCCGCCCGGACGGGGAACAAAGTGGGCGTTAGAACCTGTTTGAAATCGCGTTTGTAAGTCGTGGGTGGTTTGCGATAGACCCGCCCGCTTATCTCGGTTGACAAGCCGTCGTACTCCTTAAGGAGAAGTTTTCGCATGCCCACGCAGAAGTCCGCGCCCAAGTCTGCGCCCAAGAAGAAGAAGGACAAAGACAAGGACCCCAAGAAAAAGGCGAAGACGGCGGCTTCAGTTGCGGCGGCGATCAAGCCGACGGTGGTGAAGGCTGCCGCCGCAGCAGCGGCGCTGAGCGCCGCGAACGCGGCGGAAGAAGCCCGAGAGAAGCTCAAAAAAGTCGGCAAAGGCGTGACCCAGGCCGGCGAGAACGACGTCGATCCTGAAGAGGCGGCTGAAGAGCTTGCCGCGGCGATCGAAGTTGATCCTGACGCGGTCGAGGACGAAGTCGAAGAAGAGGCGATTGGCGAGCGCAAGGAGGTCAAGGACCTTCTCGAGGCTGGCCGCGCCAAGGGCTTCGTCACCTATGAAGAGGTGAACGACGCGCTGCCGGACATGGTCTCGTCGGATCAGATCGACGACGTGATGAGCATGTTCGGCGACAACGACATTGAGATCGTTGACGCGCAGAAGGCGGCGAAGGCGTCCGAAGCCAAGCCCACCGTGGTCAGCTCCGAAGAGCAGGCCAACGAGAAGGACGAAGAAGAAGAGAAGGAAGAGGAAGAGCTGGGTGGCAAGTCCAACGACCCCGTTCGCCTCTACCTGCGCAAGATGGGTTCGGTCTCGCTGCTCACCCGCGAAGGTGAAGTGGAGATCGCCAAGCGCATTGAAGAGGGCGAGAAGGAAGTCCTGCGCGCGCTGCTCGCGTGCAAGGTCGCCGTCGCCGACATTCTCGACATTGGCAACAAGCTCAAGACCGGCAAGCTGCGCATCCGCGAAGTGGTGAAGGACGCGCCGGAAGAACCGCAGAAGGAAGGCGAAGAGACAGAGGTCGTCGAAGAGAGCACCGACGGCGGTGGTGAGCTGCAGCTCAACCAGAGCGAGCTCAACCGCATTGAGCAGATCTGCAAGCAGATCGAGAAGATCCGCAAGCTGGCCAAGGACGCGGACATACTGGAGGAGCCCTCCTCCGTTCCGCAGAAGAAGTCCCCCAGCGACGTCAAGCGCAAGGAGACCAAGCAGGAAGTCAAAGACTTGCGCGTGAAGATGATGGAAGTGCTGGAGGAGATGCGGCTCAACAAGAAGCAGATCGACCGCATCGTGATGAACCTGCGCGGACTCATCGAGCGCGTGGAAAAGGCCGAGGGCGAGCTGCGCGACTACGAGCGCACCTACGGCATCTCCATGCGCGAGCTGCGCCCTGCCTTGCGTGACGCTCGGGAGAACCCGGCCGGCGCGAAGAAGCTGCAGAGGCGGCTCAATTTCATGCCGGAGCAGCTGGAGGCGCTGGACCGCGACGTGCGCATGGCGGTGCGGAAGATCAAACGCGTTGAAGAGGAGGCCAACCTCCCCGTCGACATGCTCCGCCGGAACTACGACGCCATTCGCCTTGGGGAGCGCAAGGCGGAACGCGCGAAGAGCGAGCTGGTGGAGGCGAACCTCCGCCTGGTCGTGTCGATCGCGAAGAAGTACACCAATCGCGGCCTCCAGTTCCTCGACCTGATCCAGGAAGGCAACATCGGCCTGATGAAGGCGGTGGATAAGTTCGAGTACAAGCGCGGCTACAAGTTCTCCACGTACGCCACCTGGTGGATCCGCCAGGCGATCACCCGCGCCATCGCCGATCAGGCCCGCACCATCCGTATCCCGGTGCACATGATCGAGACGATCAACAAGCTCATCCGCACCAGCCGGTACTTGGTTCAGGAGATCGGCCGAGA
>JBQTKE010000169.1:0-7935 GCA_052386435.1 Myxococcaceae bacterium | reverse complement strand
CGCAGGGCAAATACCTGGGGATAAAGCGTGGTGGGGTCGTCGATGCGGTGCAGCACCGAGATGAGATGCAGGTGTTGCGGCAAGTCCACAAACGGCAAAGACTGCGTCACCCATAAGGGAAGCACCGCAGCGACCAGCGCCAGTCCCCCTAACTTGCAAACCCAATTCTGCCGCGATAGGTGACCCGCCATGGTTCGTCCCCTCTATCAGCTTGTGCCATTCGCGGCAGTCGGAGCGCTCCTTGTTTGCGCGCCTGCCTCCGCCAAGTCGAAGCCGGTTCGGGCCTCTTCGTCGAAGCCGGCTTCCGTAAAAACGACTCCCGAGAAACAGCCGGGGAGCGTGATGGACATGCTTGACGACACCCTCGCCAGCAAGTGCTCCTGCACCAGTCAGGCGGACTGCACCTGCAAGCGAGGCCAGTGCGAGTGCAAGAAGTGCGGCGGCCTGAAGAAGACGCCCATGATCGAGACGCTCAAAGGCACTTCGGACTCACTCAAGCTCCCCAAGAACGCCCGGAACGACGCCTCCGCCGGAGTGTTCATCTAGGGGCAGGCTACTTTTCCGCGCCCCGATTCACTGGTTTCAGCCCTGGGTTATTCGGCGAGGAAAAGTAGCCTCCCTGGGTTCTACTTCTCAGCCTTCACGAGCACGAACGGTGGCATCAGCATCCGCTCGAAATTGACGAGGCCCGCTGCGGCGATGGCACTGCGCAGCTCATCCTCGCCGCGCGGGAGCAGCCCGGCTCTTCGATGCAGGAGCGAAGACGGGAAGGACGGCGGCAAGTACGACGTCCCGACATAGCGGCCGCCCGGACGAAGCACGCGCCCCACCTCGATAAAGAGGCGGTGGATGTCCTCGATCAAATGCAGCGACGCGGTCTGCAGCACTGCGCCCAGCGAGTGATCCACGAACGGCAGCAGCGGCGCCTCGGCTCGGAGGAAATCAACGATCGCCCCCGCCTCTCGTGCTTGAGCGACGGCTTCTTCCAGCATGGGCTTTGAGACGTCCATCCCGACCACCGGAGGGAAGCCGCTATCGCGAGCCAGTCGCCGCGCGAAGAGTCCGGTGCCGCAGCCGAGATCCAGAACAGGACCCTCTGGTTTGCCGAGCAACGATCTGTAGAGGAGGTACTCGCTGTCTCGGTCGAAACGTCGACGCGAGATGAGCAGCTGCGCAGCGGGGCGCACGTAGCGTTCGTAGGAGCGCGCGATCAGCGGGCGCTCCAGGCCGCGTTGCGCGGCGCCTCCGTCCAACCGTTCGCCCACAAGATCCGCGACGCCTTCGCCCACGGGATAGCTGGCGTGACACTCCGGACAACGCACCGGTTCGAAGATGACCTCCGCGGTGTCCGCGTCCGGCAGAACTCCCGCCTTGCGGCACCGCGGGCACCGCAACAGGTTTAGGATGACTCGGCGCAACGCTTATCCTCGCGAGGAGACGAGCACCGGCCAGCCGCGCGCCATCGCTTCGCGGAAGAACTCGGCCAACTGACGCCGGCAGCTGTTCACGGTCCCCATGCAGGGATCGACAAGAGCCTCTTCGCCGATCGCGTTCCTCGCGGCGAGCTCCACCGTTCGCTCACAGCGCTCGCACCTGATGGAGACATTGCGAACCAAAGAGACCGGGACGGCGTAGCGGGTGCCGCACTCGCAGCGCCAGACCATCGCGCGCTCGCCCACGTTCTGCTGCGCCAGTTGATCCAGTTGATCCGCCAAGCGGAGCAGGGCAGGAAGATCGCTGGGAGGCTGGGCGAAGATCGCGGAAGGACCCCAGCCTTTCCCGGGCGAACCGCGGGTGGGTGGGACCTCGGAGTGGAGCAGCGAGCGCAGACGGTCACGCGCGCGCCTGTCGCGGAATTCGGAACCAGAGAAGGCGCGGTCGACGGCGTCCGGCGCTTCCGGTAGCTGCGGCTCGAGACCTTCTTCGAGGGGCAGGGTGGCTGGGTGATCCATCACCCGATGGGCAGGCAGGGCAAAGAAGCGAAAGTCCACGAGGTGCTCCTTATCAGCTCTCAGCTCCAATCCAGCATTCGTTGCAGTGGAGCCAGGGCTGCTTTCTGCAAAACCGGATTCATCTCCAATTCGGGCTTGCGGTCCCTCATACACAAGTAGAGCTTTTCCAGAGTGTTCAACTTCATATGCGGGCACTCGTTGCACGCGCAGTTGTTGTCTGGAGGCGCCGGGATGAAGCGCTTGTTCGGGGCCTTCTTCTCCATTTGGTGCAGAATTCCCGCCTCGGTCACCACGAGGAAGGTGTCCTTGGGGCTGGCCAGCACGTAGTCGAGAATTCCCTTCGTCGACCCGATGTAATCCGCATGACGCAGCACGCTCTCTTCGCATTCGGGGTGAGCGACCACGTCCGCGTCCGGATATTCGACCTTCAACTGCACGAGCTTCTTCTCGCTGAAGATCTCGTGAACCATGCAGCTGCCCGGCCACAGCGTCATCTCGCGGCCGGTCTGCTTCATCACGTAACGGCCCAGATGCTGATCAGGCGCGAAGAGAATCGGTCGTTCCTTCGGCACTTGGCGGACGATCTTCTCCGCATTGGACGACGTGCAGATAACGTCGCTCATCGCCTTCACCGCGGCCGAGCAGTTCACGTAGCTGACGACGAACGCGTTCGGCTGCTTTTGTTTGAAGGCCTGTTTGAACGCCGCGAACTGCGCAGGTGGGCAACGGTCGGAGAGCGAGCACCCCGCGTTCAGATCCGGCAGGAGCACCTGTTTCGTTGGATTCAGGATCTTCGCCGTCTCTGCCATGAAGTGGACGCCACAAAACACGATGACGTCTGCTGGCGTCTTCGCCGCCTGCTGTGCGAGCGCCAGGCTATCCCCCACAAAGTCCGCGAGATCCTGAATCTCACTGTCCTGGTAGTAGTGCGCAAGGATCACCGCGTTCATAGACTTCTTGAGCCGGATGATTTCCCGCTCGTAATCGAGGGTTGCGACAGCGGTCATGATGACGGTGATCTAACTGTCTGCTCCCATGGAATCCAGCACGGGGGTCATTGGGAGGACACACGGAGGGATCGCGGGCGCCAGCCCGCTTGCGGATGGACCAAGATGAACCCATTCGAGTGGGGCAGGCAGCGAAGGAGGAGTTCTTTCATATGGGCGCTCAGAAGGCGGTTGCGGTCATCCTGGCGGCGGGCGAAGGCAAACGGATGGGGTTCCCCAAGGCCCTGCTCGAATACGAGAAGAACCGGAGCTTTCTGGGCCACTTGGCTTCGATTTTCAGCAAAGCGGGGTGTGATCCGTTGGCAGTCACCGGGAAGGACACCGAGCTTGTCCGGACGCATCATCCCGAGCTGAGGGTGGTCTCCAACCCGGACTGGGAAGACGGGCAGTTCTCCTCCGTGCGCAAAGGGCTGCAGGCAGCTCTCGATGAAGGCGCGGACGTGATCGCCATTCACCCGGTGGACATGCCGACCGTGCGCGTGTCAACCGTGAGCTCGCTGTTCGGGAAACTCAACGGCTCGCAAGGGGTGGTGCCGGAGTTCGAAGGCGCGACGGGGCATCCTTTGTTGCTCACGCGTGGCGCCGTGGAGCAGGTGCTGCAGATGCAGGACGTGCCGCACCTGGAAGCCGCGATCTCTCGGCTCAACATCAAGCGCGTGAACACCAAGGACCCGGGCGTGATGGTGAATCTCAATACGCCGGACGTGTACGAGCGGATTCTGGGAAGTGCGCCGCACTTGGCGCCGGCGAAGAAGCGACGGGGGCAGGTCTCCGAGGCGGGAGAGCCGAACAGTCCTCAGTGAAGGGAGGCTGAGTTGAGGCGCAAAACCATCGACAGCTCCTGCGGCGACGGTGGATCTACGCCGCCCCGACCCCAGCACGACTTCAACGCGTTGGTGCGGAGGAGACGTCATCCTGCAGTCTTGCCCGACCCGAACCGGCACCGCTCCACCCTTGCGGCAGAGCGCGCTCATCCCTCCAGCCCGTTCACCTAAAAGCCAGCAGGACCCTACGGTGACGTGATCGCAACGGACGAGCTGCGCCGACGTCACCGTCTCCAACTTCCGCGGAGCAGTTTCTTACGTCACCGCGTGCATCAACTTTCGCAGCGGCCGGATGAGCAGCGCGAGAATGCCAGCGCCGACCAGCGATGTGATGACGAACAGAGTGAAATAGTCGACCGGCGCGACGCGGCCCCAGTCTTCACCCAGTGACCCGCCCACGTACTGCGCCACGGAGGTGGCGAGCAGCCATACGCCCATGAACAGCGAGGCGAAGCGGTGGGGCGCCAACTTGGTGACCATGGAGAGGCCAACGGGTGAGAGACAGAGCTCGCCCAACGTCGCGAAGAGGTAGCTGAGCAGCAGCCAGATCGCGCTGACCCTGGCGGCGTCGCTCTTTTCGGAGAGCGTGTTGAGCGCCACTCGCCAACCCGCGGGCGCGCCGGCGCCGACCAACCGCGACTTCTGAACCGGATCCAGCTCCTTCGTCAAGGTGAGCTCGCCGGTCTCGCGGTTGAAGGACTTCACGTTCTCAATCTTCGGCAGCTCGAAGTCCGCTGGGAGCGCTTGCAGCTTCACCGACTTGGGCTGGTCCTTGGTGGCGTACTTCACCTCCGTCTCCAGCGCGTCGATCGACGCGACATAATTCGCGTCCACAGTGGGAGTGAGCGCCTCGGTCACCGCGAACGCAGGCAGCGCGCCCCGGACGTCCAGTTGCTGCGTGGCGGCGTTGTACTGAATGCGTCCGGCGAAAATCTTCTCCAGCTTCACGGTGTCCGGCAGCGAGTCCAGCTTCACCGACGTGACGACCTGACTCTCCGCCGCCGCGCCCGCGACCATCGCGCCGAAGGAGAGCACCATGAACACCATCGCCGCGAACATCTTCATCGGCGTGGAGATCGCCTTGCCGCGCTTGGCGAGCGCGACCCACGTCACCGCGAAGAGGGGTGCGAAGATGACGATGAACGCGGCGTTGACGGACTGAAACCACGCGGCGGGGTACTCGTAGCTGGCAACGAAGCGCCGGGTGTTGAACTCCGCCCAAAGGTTGAGCGCGTTGCCGGCTTGCTCGAAGCCCATCCAGAACAGCACCACGAAACCGAAGAGCACGAAGATCACGGTGCTCTTGTCTTTGCCCGCGCCCTTGAGGGTGAGCAGCGTCACGCCCATCCAACCGGAGATGGCGGCGAAGAGCACCGGCATGATCAGTCCGGTGAAGCTGATCTCTCCCTGCGTGAGCTTGTAGATGAAGAGCGCAGGTACCGCGACGGCGGTGGCGATCATCAAGAACGGGAAGACTTTGGAAACGAGACCGGAGATTCCGGCAGCGCCTGGCTCGCGTTCGGACGGCTCTTCTTTGACGACTTCGACAGTCTGTTTGCCCGGTTCGGTGTGCAGCTCGTTGCCAGCGTCCTGAACCGCTCGGAGCATGTGCTTCTGCCCGATCAGGAAGGTGACCAACCCGATCAACATGCCCACGCCCGCGGCGCCGAAGCCGTAGTGGAAGCCGAAGCGTGACGCGAGCCACCCACAGACCAGCGGCGACAGAAACGCCCCCAGGTTGATGCCCATGTAGAAGATGGTGAACGCGCCATCGCGGCGGACGTCGTCCGGCTTGTACATCTTGCCGACGAGGGTGGAGATGTTCGGCTTGAAGAAGCCGTTGCCCGCGATCAGGAAACCGAGCGCTGTGTAGAAGAAGGGCAGCGGTTCGAAGGCCATGAGGAAGTGGCCAATCGCCATCAGCGTCGCCCCGGCGATGATCGACACGCGCAGGCCCAAGTAGCGGTCAGCGAGGAAGCCGCCCAGCAATGGAGCCAGATAGACGAGGCTGGTGTACCACTTGTAGACGCCGGATGCCTGCGACGGCTGCCACTGCTGGTACTGGACGAGGTAGAGCACCAACAACGCGCGCATCCCGTAGTAGCTGAACCGTTCCCACATCTCCGTGAGGAAGAGCGGGAAGAGCCCGACAGGGTGGCCGAAGAAGCCTTTGTTCGTGCCCACCGTGACGGCCGCGGGCGTGCGAGAGGTGTCTGTAGGGGACGACGGAATTTGCGTTGCCAGATTGGAACCCATTCGTGGCGGGAATGGACACCGCCCATGCGAGCGGTGTCAAGCCGGTGGGCTCGGGCGAAACGCTACTACGCCGTGACCGGCGCCTTGCGGAAGAAGTCTCCCGCCCTGTAGCGGCGAGCGATCCAGGCGAAGGCGAGGCCCGCGACGAAGATGAGCGCGGCGAAGAAGAAGTAGTTGCCGGCGAGGTCGAAGAGCGCCAGTCGCGCGATCACGGCGACAAGGAAGTTTCCGACTGTGACCGTCAAATTCCAGCACGCCATGATCGTGCTCTTCATCTCTGCCGGCGCCTGTGAATACGCGAACTCCAGCCCGGTCACCGAGACCAGCACTTCGGCGAGGGTGAGCACCAAACAAGGCGCGGCCTGCCATAAGAGAGAAATCTTCGTCCCAGAATCGAGAACGAGCTGCAGGGCGCCCACCAAGACGAAGGCCACGCACGCCACGAACATTCCAATCGTCATTCGTCGCAACGGTGAGAGCACCAAGCCGTGCCTCTCGAGGAGCGGGTAGAGGACGTATTCGCTGAAGGGGACCAGGAGCATCACCATCAACGGGTTCAGCGCCATAATCTGCGAGGGCTGGAACGTGACGCTCCCCAGCTGAAGATCCATCTGCTGGGCCTGAAGGATCCAGGTCGATCCTTTCTGATCAAACAGCGCCCAGAAGAGCGGGATGGGCACGAAGATCATCAAGATTCGAAGCACTGAATGCGCGCCCTCGACCTTGTCGGGCGGATGCGCCTTCGGGTTCAGCAGCACCTTTGAGAACGAGTGCGGGTTGGGACCCGCGGGCGGGCGGTTCACGTAGAGATTTCGGCCCGCCCAGAAGATCACTGTCGCTACGAACATCAGGACCCCGGGAATGCCGAACGCGACCGCGGGACCAAAGCGGTGCAGCGTCCACGGGATCAGCAACGACGCGAAGAACGAGCCGAAGTTGATGCTCCAGTAGAAGAGCGCGAAGACCTTCTTCACCAGGTCCCGTTGCGTGACCGGGTCGAATTGGTCACCCACCTGCGCGGCCACGCACGGCTTGATGCCGCCGGCCCCCAGCGCGATCAACCCGAGGCCCGAGTAAAAGCCCCACTTGTTGTCGTCGAACAGGGCGAGCAGCGCGTGGCCGAGGCAGTAAAGCAACGACAGGTACATGATGGTTCGGTACTTGCCCCAGAGCAGGTCGGCGATCAGCCCGCCCAAGAGCGGAAACAGATAAACCGCTCCGACGAACAGGTGATACGTGGCGCTCGCGGACCCCTCACGCAGCGCCTTGTCAGGTACCTCGTTCATCAAGAGGTAGTTGACCAGGTAGAACGTCAGGATGTTCTTCATCCCGTAGAAGCTGAAGCGCTCAGCGGCCTCGTTGCCGATGATGAACTTCACCTGCGGAGGGAAGGTGGATGTCGAAGCCATTGCCCCCCTCTTGTCACGAGTCGATTCGAGGAGACAACGGTTCGAGGTCCCGCGACGCAACGCGGCTCAGCGGTACGGATCGCTTTGGAGCGAGATGCTGAGCTTTTCTTTTCCGCCAGCGAAGGTTCGCGAACGGAAAGGCAGGGATGAGCTACAGCGCCGCGCTACCCTGTCACGCGACGTCCGACCCGGGCTTTCCTGTGTTTCTCCAACACGTGCTTCAAGTAGCGACCCGTATGACTCTCCGCGACCTCGGCGACTTCTTCCGGGGTTCCGGTCGCGAGGAGCTGTCCGCCACCCGCCCCGCCTTCTGGTCCGAGATCGATCACGTGGTCCGCGCTCTTGATCACGTCCAGGTTGTGCTCGATCACCAGCACCGTGTTCCCCGCGGCCGTCAATCGATTGAGCACGGTGAGCAGCTTGCGAATGTCCTCAAAATGCAGACCCGTTGTCGGCTCGTCAAGGATGTAGAGCGTGCGCCCCGTGG
>JBQTKE010000168.1:0-7875 GCA_052386435.1 Myxococcaceae bacterium | reverse complement strand
GGGTGAAGCCGCGAATCTGTCCCTTCTCCGTCGCGGGAAGAAGCGCCACCACCGCGGCAATCGCCAGCGGCAAGAAGATGACCAGGCTCAGCAAGTGCGTGTCGAGGAGGTTCACTTGATCACCGCGAAGAGTGCGAAGGCGATTCCACCCGCGAGGGCCAACGCCATCACCGTGGCGTAGCTCTGGGCGTCACCCGTCTGGAAGTAGCGGAGCAGCGAAGCGACGCGCGCCACGACCCACGGCGTCCCGCGCACCGCCGCCGTGTCGATAAGGGCGGCATCCACGACCTTGAAGAGCCCGTTGCTGAGCCGACGCAGCGGCCTGAGCAAAAGCAGGTCGTAGAGCTCGTCCACGTAGAACTTGTTCTCCGCCAGAGCGCGCAACGCTCGGGCGAGCGCGGGCGCCGGCTTATCACCCCACGCCGGGAAGAAGCGCATGTACATGAACACCGCGCTGCCCGCGCCAATCCAGGCGATGACCGCGGCGAGAATCCACGCTCCCCACGGCGAGCTGTGGTGGATGTCCACGGTGTGAGCTCGCTCGAAGTTGGAGAGCGTCGTGCCCAACGTCGATGACAGGAAGTTCTGCATCACCGGTTCGGAGTGACCATCCCGACCCGGCATCAGCGGGATGCCCCACGCCGCGGCGACGATGGCGAGGAACGCCAGCACCACCAGCGGGAGGGTCATGGCCGGCGCGCTCTCATGCGCCTTCGGGATCTTCGCGACGGGACTGCGCTGGCCTTCGAACGTCAGCACATAGAGGCGCGTCATGTAGAACGCCGTCGCGCAGGCGGTGGCGAGGCCGACGACCCAGACCACCTTGTTCACCCAGGGGAATGCCGCGAACGCCGTGCTGTGCACGCCGTGGAGGATCGCGTCCTTGGAGAAGAAGCCGGAGAGGGGAAGCACGCCGGTGATGGCCACGGTCGACACCGCGAAGGTGATCCACGTCCAGGGCATCTGTTTGCGCAACCCGCCCAGCTTCTTGATGTCGGTCTCGTCGTCGTTTCCGTGCATCACCGAGCCGGCGCCCAGGAACAGACACGCCTTGAAGAACGCATGGGTGACCAAGTGAAGCACCGCGGCCCAAAACACGCCCATTCCCACGCCCATGAACATGAAGCCGAGCTGAGAGACGGTGGAGTAGGCGAGCACTTTCTTGATGTCGTTCTGCGCGAAGGCGATCAGCGCAGCCAAGAGCGCAGTGAACGCGCCGACCAGAGCGACGGTCGCCATCGCCACCGGTGAGAGCACCAGCAGGAAGGAGAGCCGTGTGAACAGGTACACGCCCGCGGTGACCATCGTCGCGGCGTGGATGAGCGCGGAGACGGGCGTCGGTCCGGCCATCGCGTCCGGCAACCAGACGTAGAGCGGGAGCTGCGCGCTCTTGCCGGAGGCGCCGAGAAGGAACAACAAGAGGATCGCGGTGATCACGCCGCCATAGGTAAAACCGGCGAGCGGTCCCTGCGAGATGGTCTGGCTGAGCACCTCCGCGTTGGGGAGCGCGGTGGACATCCGCTCCAGAACTTGGAAGTTCAGCGGTCCGACTTTTGCCACCGCCGCTTCCCAGGAAGCACCGGTTGCCGGCCCCTTCGGAGAAAGCTCGAGACGGAAGCTCCCCACCAGCATCACCAGCAGGAACGCGCCGACCAAGAAACCGAAGTCGCCCACGCGGTTGGTGATGAACGCTTTGCGTCCTGCCCACGCCTTCGCGGGATCGCTGTACCAGAAGCCGATCAGCAGGTAGCTGCACATGCCGACGCCTTCCCAGCCCACGAAGAGGAGGATGAGGTTGTCTGCCAGGACCAGCGTCAGCATCATCGCGACGAACAGGTTCAGGTACGCGAAGAAGCGCCAGTACCCGTCGTCGTGCTCCATGTAGCTGGTGGAGTAGAGGTGAATCAGAAAGCCCACGCCGGTGATGACCAACAGCATCACGCCGGTGAGGTGGTCGACTTGAAGTCCGAAGTTGACCCTGAAGGTCCCCGCGGCGAACCACGTTCCCAGGTCGTGCGCGATGACCCAGTGCAGCCGCTGACCAACGGGACTCGTCGTCTGCACGAGGGGATCGTTGATGGTCCAGAACGCCAGTATCGACAGCAGGAAGCTGCCCGCCACCGTGGCAGACGCGACCAGCCCCACGTTGTGTCGACCCAACGTGCGGCCAAAGACGCCGCAGATGAACGCGCCAATTAGCGGCAGCGCGATGATCAGCCAAAGGGACGCCGCCATATGCGGGCCAGGAACGGGAGCAGAGGTGAAGAACGCTTGAAGGCTCTGGATCATGAATGGGGGCCCGGAGGTGAGTGCTTCAAGTCAGTGCTTCATGGTGCGGAGCTCGTCCACTAGAACGGTTCCGCGCGAACGGAAGACGGCAATCACAATAGCCAACCCAATGGACGCTTCAGCCGCGGCGACCGCGATGATGAAGAACGCGGAGAGGTGACCCAAGTCACTTCCGCGCTGCTTGGCGAACGCCAAGAAGGTCAGGTTCGCGGCGTTGAGCATCAGCTCCACACACATGAACACGACGATCGCGTTGCGCCGCACGAGGACGCCGAACATCCCCATGCAGAAGAGCGCCGCCGCCAGAACCAAGTAGTGATGCGGGGTGACCGAACGAATGACGTCCATGGCGTCCTTTTAAAGACAGGCCTTCAGATGCGGCTCTTCGCAACGACGACGGCGCCGACAATCGCCACCAGCAGCAGCAGCGACACCGCTTCGAACGGGAGCAGGTAGGTGGTGTAGAGGACTTTGCCGAGCTGACCGAGCGTGCCGAACGTCTCCGGATTGGAGATGGGCTGCGAGCCGCCGGGCATCTTCAGCAGCGCGTAGGTCACGACGGCCATGAGTCCCGCCGCGGAAGCACCACCGACCACACGCGTGGGGGTGACCTTGGTGGTCCCTAAGTTCGCGTCGGTGAGTGACAACAGCATGATCACGAACAGGAACAGCACCATGATCGCGCCCGCGTAGACCAAGACTTGCAGCACCGCGATGGTGTGCGCCCAGAGCAGCACGTAGATGCCCGCAAGGAAGAAGAACGTGCCGACCAGCGCCATGGCGGAGTTGATGGGGTTGCGCGAGAGGATGACCACGCTGGCGGAGATGAGCGTCGCCACCGCGAAGACCCAGAACAGCAGAGTCTCAGTGCTCATGAAGGACGGCCTCCGCCGAATGCTCCCCACGGGTTGTCGCCGCGCGGGCACTTGCGCTGTTCCACGTGCGCGTCGAACTCTTCGCGGAACTTGGTGACGAACGAGTGCGTCGGGAGCGCGGCCGCGTCGCCGAGCGCACAGATGGTATTGCCCAGGCCAATGGGAGGGAACGGCGCGATGCTCGAGGCTACCTGGAGCAGGTGCTCGACATCGCCCTTCTCGCCGCGGCCTTCTTCGATCTTTCGCAAGATTCGCGTCTGCCACGGCGTGCCTTCGCGGCAGGGCGTGCACTGACCGCAGGACTCTTCCGCGTAGAACCGCGCTACGCGCCAGAGCGAGCGGACCAGACACGTGCTGTCGTCCATGACGATGACGCCGCCAGACCCGGCCATGGTCATCTTGTTCTTCAGCGCTTCAAACTCCAGCGCGACGTCGATCTCATCGGCAGTCAGGACCGGAGCAGACGAGCCGCCAGGGATGACCGCCTTCACCTTGCGCCCCTCCGGCATTCCTTGGCCGAGTGACGGATCAAAGATGAGGTCCTTGATCGTCGTGTGGAGCGAGACCTCGTAGACGCCGGGCCGATTCACCGTTCCAGAGAGGCAGACCAACCGCGTCCCGCCCGACTTGTCCGTGCCCAGCTTCGCGTACCATTCGGCGCCGCGATCGATGATGTGCGGGACGGACGCGATGGTCTCAACGTTGTTCACGACCGTCGGCGCACCGAACAGACCGACAACAGCGGGGAAGGGAGGCTTGAGACGCGGCCAACCCTTTTTCCCCTCCAGTGATTCGAGCAGCGCGGTCTCTTCGCCGCAGATGTACGCGCCGGCGCCACGTACTTGGTAGACCTCCAGCGCGTAGTTCTTGCCCATCAGCTTCTTGCCGAAGATGCCTTCCTGGTACGCCTCGGCGATCGCCGCATCGAGCCGCGCCGACGGGTGCTTGAATTCGCCGCGCGAGTAGATGTACGCCTGGTGGCAGTCCAACGCGTAGGCCGCGATCGCAATGCCCTCCAGCAGCATGTGCGGGTCGTTTTCCAGGATGTAGCGGTCCTTGAACGTCCCCGGCTCGGACTCGTCCGCGTTGATGGCGAGATATTTGGGCTTCGGGTTGTCCTTCGGCACGAAGCTCCACTTCAGCCCCGTGGGAAAGCCCGCGCCGCCGCGTCCGCGCAAGTTCGACTTCTTCACCTCGTCGGTGACCTGAGCCGGCGTCATCTCCAAAGCCTTCTTCAGCGCGGAGTAGCCGCCGTTCTGCTTGTAGCCAGCGAACGTGTGCGAATTGGGTTTGCCCCAGTTCTTGGTGATGACCTTCTCGACCTGAACCATCGGCCTTCTTCCGGTGAATGAAGAATCAGGAAAGCTTGGCGAAGATCTCGTCGACCTTGGCCGGCGTCAGTGACTCGTGGTGGTCCTCGTTGATCTGCAGGCAGGGCGCGGTGCCGCAGGAGGCGAGGCATTCGGTCTCGCGCAGCGTGTAGAGATCGTTGTGTTCGCCCGCCTTGAGGTTGAGCTTGCGCTCCAGGTAGGTCAGCAGCTTCTCTGCACCCCAAAGGGAGCAGGAGAGGTTCGTGCAGACGTCAATGACGTACTTGCCCGGCTTCTGCGTGTGGAACATCACGTAGAAAGTCGCGACCTCTTGAGCGCGTGCTTTCGACACACCGAGTCGTTCCGCGACCAGCGCGAGCCCTTCAACCGGCAGCCAACCTTTCAAAGACTGCAGCAGACGGAGCGCGGGAAGCATCGCGGCGCTCTTCCGGTCCGCGGGATAGTGAGTCAGAATCTCCGCGAGCGATTCGTCGAATTTCTTCTGTTCTTCCGCGGAGAAGAGGGCAGTCGACATGGCCGCGGCTTCGTAGGTGGCGACAGCCTGGTTGTCAATGAAAACTCTCTCGCTTAAACCAATGAATTCAGGCAGTTTCCCGGCTCCATCCGAGCCAAGCCCGCGATGACCCAAGCTCCTGCCGATAAGAGACAGCACCCGCGTGTACCGTTCATTCTCCGCGTGGATTTCGCGGATCGCAGCGCGTTGACCGGGGCCACCGAAAACCTCTCCCAAGGTGGGCTGTTCATCCAGACGGACGAGCCGTTCGCGGTGGGGGATATGATCCCACTCTCCCTTTCTTTTCCGGGGTTGCTGGATCCGATAGAAATCACAGGAAAGGTCACACGTTTACGCGCGGCTTCGGATGGCGAACGTGCGGGAGTCGGCGTTCATGTCGAACGCGAGTCGGACCGGAAGCGATTGGGTGCTCTCTTGAATGTTGGTCAGCCCGGTTCGAGCAGCACTGTGCCGGCGCCAACGCCTGCCGCGGCCACAGGGTTTCAAGTTCTGATCGTCGAGGACAATCCGCACATCGTCGAGATGTACAGCTACGTGCTGAAGAAGCTGGCGGCGCAAGAGCTGAACGGGAAGGTCCCGCTGGAGGTCCACTTCGCGCCGGACGGTCACCACGCGCTGAAGACGCTGTTGGAAGGGCGCTTCAACTTGGTGATGACCGACATCTACATGCCGGTGATGGATGGGTTCGCGTTGGTGGCGCGGATTCGTACGGAAGAGAAGCTGAAAGAGATTCCCATCGTGGTCATCTCCGCCGGCGGCAAGGACGCGCAGCAGAAGGCGCTGGAGATGGGCGTGGATGTTTATCTGCGCAAGCCGGTGAAGTTTGCTGAAGTGCTGGAGACGGTGAAGCACCTGCTGCGAATTGGGTAGCGTTGTCTCGCAACTCTCACCTAGTCGTCCAATAAGGTCCAAGCGCCTCATGGAGAGCCCTGTCATCAACCGCGACACGGTGAGCGGCGACGCGCTGTTCATTCTCAAGAACCTCAAAGAGAACGGAAAGCTCAGCCGCTCCAACAAGCTGGCGGACGTGAAGGCATCACTGGAGCCGTCGGTCTCGCTTGAGTTCGACAGCTACTTCTTCTTCCTCCGCAAGTTCCATTACATCGCCATGGATCGCGAAGCCCAGCTACGGCTGACCGAGCAAGGCGAGCAGGTGGTGGATGGCGAAGCGCTCGACAAGTTCTCCGATGAGGTCGGCGAGTTCTTCGCGGATCAACTGGGGCCGGTGCGCGACGAGCAGACCCAGGTGGGCGAAGCGCCCAAGCGCCGACCCAGCCGCGACTCTGAAAACGCCTTGCTTGACGCTCTGCCGTCCGCGAAGCCGCCGGTTCCTCCGGCACCGCCCATGGAAGAAGACATTTCGCTGGAGGATGCACCCGTGTCACCCCCCCCGTCCCGCCCTCGCAAGTCCTCGTCCATGGATGACGCGCCCGTCACGCGGAGCAATGACGCCATTGAGCCCGCGCGCTCTTCTTACGCGCCGCCCTCCGTGGCAACAGCTCCCACGTCGGGAGCTCCGGCCTCCAGCGGTGCTCCGGTCGCCGGCGGAAAGGGCGGCACAGAAATCGACATGCGGTACATGAAGTTCGATCCCGTGGGCTCCGGCCCCCTGGGAACCGTCTTCAAAGGCCGCCAGAACGCGCTGGGCCTGGAAGTCTGCGTGAAGGAGCTGAAGGACATCTTCGGCTACTTCTCGTTCTTGCAGAGGGGAGAGGTGATCAAGCGGCTGAAGAAAGAGCTCTGCGCGCAGGCGGGGGTGCGGCACCCAGGCGTGGTGGCGATCCTCGACCAGAACACCGACGTGGCTCGGCCGTACTTCGTGATGGAGCTGCTCAAAGGATCGCTGCGCGAGAAGCTGGACGCCGCGAATGGGAAGGGCATCTCCGCGCCGCTCGCGGTGCGTTACTTCCTCCAATTGATGTATGCGCTGCGGGCCGCTCACAGCGCGGGCCTCGCGCACCACAACATCAAGCCGGAGAACGTGTTGTTCGATCAGTACGGCAACGCGAAGGTCGGCGACTTCGGGCTCTCGCGCGTGATTGAAGTTGATCAGAGCAAGGGCATGCCCCAGGTCTTCGTCGGCACCGGAGGCATGGGCTACATGGCGCCGGAGCTCATCGCCAAGAGCAAGGACTTGGGCCCGTCCAGCGACATCTACGGGCTGGGGATTCTGCTCTACGAGATGCTGACCGGGCAAATTCCGGGACGACGTTCACCGCTGCCGTCCGAGGTGAACAGCGAGGTCCCGTCCAAGCTGGATCCCATCTTCGACAAGATGACCCAGGACCGGAAAGAGAGCCGCTACTCGGACTTCGACGCCGTGCTGAGCGACTTCTACAGCGCGTTCAGCGACGGCGAGTACCTGGCGAGGAACGACCTGGTGCTCTGGTCGGACACGTCGAAGCCGTAGTTGCCTCTGCGCTTGACTGGAAGGACCGAAGATCTGCTCGTTCGCGCGACGCTGCAGCTCGTTGACGTCCGGGTTCAGGTTCGGATCGAAGGTGAGCGGAATCTGGTTGGAGGGACCGAAGATCAGCGGGGAAGAATCCCCTTCTCCTCAAGCAGCTCTGCGATGGCGCGCAGCACCGCGGCGCTCTTGGCGTGGTTGTCGCGCAGCTTCGCCAGCCGTTCCGCGCGGACCGGATCTTCAACCGGCGTTTCGCGCGAGGGCAGCATGAACGCGCCGCTCGCCTCGAAGCCGTCCGGGGTCGTGGGGACGTCATAGTCTTCAAACTCAATCTCGCGAGAGAGCTCCACGCCGCGGTAGTGCTTGGAGATCGCCTTCGCGAGATCCGTCTCGCCGACCAGGACAGGAAGGATCCGCGCCTTGGCCCGGAGTGCTGAAGCATCGAGCGCTGCCAGGTCA
>JBQTKE010000167.1:0-4440 GCA_052386435.1 Myxococcaceae bacterium | reverse complement strand
AACACGCTTGGCGCCGGGCTGGGGGCGCTGGCCATGGCGGGGAGCTGGATTCTGGGGCGCGTTGGCCTCGACCGGGCCATCCACATCGCCGCGGCCGTGAACGTCGCCTGCGGGCTGCTGGCGCTGGCGCTGCTCTCTCAGGCGCGCGGGCCTGCCCTCGACCGGGAGCCGCAGCCCGCGGCTGCGCCCGGGATGCCCGGAGCCGGGCGCTGGATCGCGCTCTACGCCTTCACCGGGTTCGCGGCGCTCGGGCTGGAGGTGGCCTGGTTCCGCCTGCTCAACGTGGTGGGGCGCTCCACCACGTACACGTTTAGCCGGTTGATCTTCGTGTACCTGGTGGGGGTGGGGCTCGGCTCCCTCATCGGCAGCCGGATCGCGCCGCGGGTGCGCCGGCCCGCGCAGGCGTTCCTCTGGTGTCAGATGGGCGTAGGGCTCCTGGCGCTGCTCGGACCGGCGCTGGTCGTCGCCTACTTCGGCTCCGTCTCGAAGCTGCGGGAGCTCCCTCGCGACGTGCTCGCCCCGGCGCTGGTGCTGCTCGGCCCCACCCTGCTGATGGGCCTCTCCTTTCCGTTGATGCAGCGACTGGTCTCCACCCAGCTCTCCACGCTGGGGCGCAGCACCGGGAGGCTGCTCTTCGCGAACACGGTGGGCTGCGTGGCCGGGACGCTCGTCACCGGCTTCGTCCTCCTGGATCGACTGGGGACCCCCGACACGCTGCGCCTGCTGGGCCTGGGCCTGGGCGCGCTCGGGTTCATCCCCGCCTGGCAGCTGCTCGCGCCGCGCGGCATGCGGATGGGCGCGGTCCTCGGCGTCACCGCCGCGCTGGGGGTGGGGGCGCTGGCCCTGCCATCCGGGGCGCGCTTCTGGGCCCCGCTGCACGGGAAGCCGGCTGCCGTGCTCACCTCACACGAGGACGGCGCCTGCGTGCTCGCCGCCGTGGAGGAGGCACCGGCGACGTACAACCTCTACATCTCCGGCGAGAAGCAGAACGGGGTGCCGTTTGACGACTTCCACGTGCGGCTGGGGACGGTGCCTGCGCTCCTGCACCCTGCTCCACGCAAGACGCTGGTCATCGGCCTCGGCGCGGGCTCCACGCCCTACGGGCTGACGTTGGATCCACGCGTGGAGTCGGTGGACTGCGTGGAGATCTGCCCCGGCGAGGTGCCCTTGCTCAAAGGGCTCGGGGCGCGCGGGGTGAAGGAGATGCAGGAGCTCTTCGCGGAGCAGCGCATCCGCTACCACTTCCAAGACGGCCGCAAGTTCCTCCTGGACACGCGCGAGCGGTACGACGTCATCGTCACCGACACGTTGCTGACCATCTCCGCCCTCTCCGGCAGCCTCTACTCCCGGGAGTTCTACGAGCTGGCCCTGGCGCGGCTGGCGCCGGGCGGCGTCTTCGCCCAGTGGATCCCCAGCGAGCGGATCTTCCAGACCGCCGCCAGCGTCTTCCCGCACACCCGCGCGGTGCGCTCGCCACACGCTCAGGACGAGGCGCAGTTCCTGGTAGGGAGCAACGCGCCCTTGAGCGACGACGCGGCGGCGGTGCTCGCGCGCTACTGGAGGACACGCAAGGGCGGGCTGCCCGCGGAGACGGAGCGCCGGCTGGAGGCGTTCGTCTCGACGCTCACCTTCGACCCCGGCGCGGCGTCGACCTTCGGCGCCGGCGAGCTGAACCGCGACCTCTTCCCGCGTGACGAGTACGCGGGGTGGTGAGGAGAGCGGGCTAGAACGGGCATGCCAGAGGGCGCGATGGGGAAGTGGGGCGCGCCCAGCTCGCACCAGGTGAACCAATCCGGGCGGAGGCAACGCGCGACGCTATTTCTTGATGAAGCCCATCGCTGGCCGCGTGTTTCGGCCCTTGCCCGTTGGACTCAGACCGGTGAGCGAGAGCGCTGTGGCATAGACGTGGCCCGCGTCGGAGACGAAGCTCTGCGTGCTCTTGGTGGCGCCGGGCTTCAAGCTCCCGGTGACCGGTTCGTAGGCGGGATCCAACGTCCCGTCTGGCATCATTGGAATGGCGTCGAGCGTGGAGGTGCCCACGCGGCCGAACTGGGTGTTGCCTCGGACCGTTCCCCCCAGGAAGGCGACCGAGCTTGTTCGCCAGTGCTCGCAAACATCTTGGTCCATGACTTTGGTGTACTTGGTCGCGTCGCTGTCCGCCGTGTTCGCGAGAATCGACTGAGCGTCTCCATACATGACGCGGCCCATCTCCGAGGCGAGCACGATGGTCGTGTAATCCCAGTAGCTGCCGCCGCCCGAACCATACGGGGTGTTCTTGAGCAGCGTCACGAATGCCTTGAGCGGGTTCCACACGTTTCGTTGCATCAGCGTCCGCTGGTTGTATTGCCCGCGGCTGTTGAAGACAGAGGAGCGGCTGCGATGCGAATCGAAGTCGCGCAGGTCACGACTTTCGATCCAGAACCCGATGGAGAGACCCTTGGTCATCAACTCATAGGCCATCAAAGCCTGCACGTTGGCATTGGGGCTTTCCTTCGAGCGAGCCGGGTTTCCATTGATCGACGCTGCGGAGGTCTGCTCGTCCGCGGTTTGAATTCCGAACTGGGAGCGGAGGTTGGTGTCGGTGAAGAGCGTGCTCGGATTGAAGGCGCTGGGCTGCCCGCTTTGCAGCTGGCGGTGGATCTGCACCGCGGAGCTGAAGGCCTTCACCGTCTCGCTGTTCTTGTCTTTGATGAAGTTGTCGTGAAGGTTGTCGACAAAGGCGCGGAGCTGCGTCCCACGGGCGGAGGCCACGGCTTGTCCCAGCGAGCTGAGCCGGTTGCGCATGTCCGCGGGCGTCTTCCCGTAGACAGTGTGTGCGTAGGCCGGGCCCAGCTTCTCGTAGTAGCCGGTGCCCTCCGGGTAGCTGGGAACCGAGAGTTCCCCGTCTGCGAGCCAGCGGTGCCAGCTGACGTGTGGCATCAGGTAGCTCTGGCCATAGGCTTCGCAGAAGGCCTGCAACACGGTGCGCTCGTCCGCGGCCCGCTGCCCGGAGAGCGACGCGTTGTACTTGCCGTAGTGGTATTCGAACCGGCTGCCGGAATGGAACGTGTTCCCGAAGTGGCTGGACACGACGGCGAGGTCAGGAAAGAGGGAGAGCCCGTCCTGCGCGAGAAAGCCGTAGGTGATGTTGCCCTGCGTCTTCGGCGGATCCACCGGCGCGGTGCCGTAGCCCGTGGGCCGGTAGCGCTGCGCTGACCAGCTCGGGTTCGGGTTGAGCGTCCCGGCGGGGATGGTCAGCGTGGCATGGTTCGGCGTGTCCACCGGATTGAACATCGAGTACCCGTCCCAGCCTCCCTCACAGAACCAGTAGACGAGGAAGCGAGGCGTGGCCGCGGTCTGTGCCACCGCTTCGGCAATGCCAAGCTCCTTGCGCGATCCGGGCACGCCGAAGCTTCGGAAGAAACGCAGCCAGTCGAGCGTGCTGATCGCGGTTCCGGCGGCGAGGCCGGCAAGTAGGGAGCGGCGGTTCATAGAGGTCATGGCTGGCGGTAGGTGTTGGAGTTGAGGATCGCCTTGAGCGCGGCGCGAGGGTTCCCGTTGCTCGACGCGTACAGATCCCACAGCAGCTTGTAGAGGGTCCGTTCATCGTCGGTGTGGCGCAGCGGCCGGCCCAGCACCATCTCCACGTGGGCGTTGAGCGAGCGGCGGATGAAGGGCTCCTTGCGAATCGCGACCGTGGAGAAGGCCTGCAGGCCCTGGCCCTTGAAGCCATAGGTGGGGACGAGCCCGCGGTCTGAATCGTCAATGGGCAGCCCGGACGCATCCGTCGCGCGGTAGTTGCCGTCATCGTCCCAGCGCAGGCGCTGATGGGCGAGCGGCGTCAGGTTCTGGTGGCAGTTGAAGCAGATGCTCGTGGGGTCGACCGTCGAGGCGGCGGTGGAGGTGGCGCGCATCTCCACCACGGCGGCCGGCACTTCGAAGAGGGTGCCCAGATAGTCCGTGAACACCCGCGCCGCGAAGTTGTAGTGCGGCAAGCCGGGCTTGCCCTGGATGAAGCCTTTCATCGTGAGCAGGCCGGTGGTGCCATGGTACGCCGGCCGAGCGACCTGAGCGAAGTTGCCGTCGACCCCGTAGGCCGCCGTCAACAACTCGCGCAGCGGCCGTTGGTTCAGCATCAGGTACGTCCACAGCCGCGCCGGTTCGTCGCCGCTCGCGGTGCCGTTGCTCTCCGTGCGGACCCGCATTCGCTGGAAGTAGAGATCTCGAAACTCCGTGCTCGACAGGTAGAGATCCATCTGCGCGTCCCAGGAGCGGGCCCCAGAGGTGAACGCATTGGCCTCGGCGTCTGTGGGTGGGCGGGCGACCAGGTCCAGCGCCAGCTTCACCAGCATCAACCGGTCCTTGTCGGCGCCGGTGAAAAGGGGCCGCGACGGGGGGAGCGTGAAGAGAAAGTCGGGGTGCTGGACGAGCGCCTCGCACAAGCCGCTCCAGGCATTCGCC